>JAFVAA010000611.1 GCA_017476305.1 Lachnospiraceae bacterium | reverse complement strand
TCTGTATTTCCTAAAATATAATCTCTTGCCCTCCGGTATAAAACCTCAGCTCCTTTCGAATTGGTCTGAAAAAAGGAAAACGGAGTAATCTTAAATTTCAGTCCTAAAATTTCTTCTACGATGAAATCTCTCCCATATAAAATTTCCATCCGGTCACTCTGTACCACATCCCCCAGACTATCATTAATAATAAGCAAAAATCCAGCCAGTCTTTCCTTCGGATTGGTTTCTTCTCCTGCCTCTTTATCATCGTCCGTTTTCTCATCCTCTTTGCCTGCTTTCTGCCACCGGATAAGTCTCTCCGTCAGTTCTTCCCAAACCTCCACATCGGACTTTCCCTCCCATTCAGGCAATCTCTGTGAAGACACCACCAATGCTGCTAATATTTCCCCTGTCGCCACAGAACGCCTCACTAAAAGATGTCTTAAAATCCCCTCATGAGAATTCTTCCGGTAAAACGGAATCTCCTTTTCTCTGCAGAAATCCCGCACGCAGACGAGCACCTGCCGAAAATCCTCATGCACGATCTGACAGGAATCTGCATCTAAAATATCATGAAAGCTTCCCTTTTTATGTAAGCCAAGTGTCAGCGGACCGTCCATTTTCTCATCCCCAAAAGAAAACTCCAGTTTATTTCGATAAGCGGTCACAGCATGACTTGCTAAAAGTCCATCATAGATATAATCATGTTCCAAATTCCGTTTCTCCCGAAACTCCTTCCCCGCCAGACCATCCCCATAAACTGCTTTCTCCCGGGACAATGCTCCGGAATGCCTTCCAGCTTCTTCCATACCATAAAAACGCTCCATAGCAGTATCCAGCAGACGAAGCACCTGATTTTTCTTTAACTCCAGCTGCTTTTCATACGGAAGCGTCTGATAATTACACCCGCCGCACAGTCCGAATTTCGGACAGACCGGTTTCTCTGTCTCTAGCGGAGATTTTTCCAGCACCTCTAAAATCCGTCCTTTACAATTCTCTCTTCTCGCCTTTTTCACAGCAAAAGAAACTCTCTGCCCCGGAATTCCTCCCTTGGCAGAGACCTTCACTTCTATATTTTCTCCATCCGCAGTCTGGTCCATATATGGAATCACCGCTTTATTCGGAAATTCCACCGATTCTATCACACCTTCATAAATCTGTCCCTTTTTCATCCCCGCCTCCCTGTCCTGTTTCTATCTTTTCGCCACATTTCCAAGTATTGACAGCCTTGCAACGCAAGCTGCTTCTACCTTTTGGCTACGTTACCAAGTATTGACAGTCTTGCAAAGCAAGGTAAATCTATCTTTTGGCTATATTTCCAAGGATCGATAGCCTTGCAACGCAAGCTGCTTCTACCTTTTGGCTACGTTTCCAAGTATCGACAGCTTGCTTGCAAATTCCCGCATCGTGGCAAGTGCATTTTCCACGCCCGGCGAATTGACATTTCCCTCGACATCCACAAAAAAACGATACTCCCAATTTCTGTTCTCAATCGGTCTGGATTCAATTTTCGTCAGATTCAGTCCATTATAATAAAAATTCGCTAACATATTATAAAGTGCTCCCACCTGATGCCTGATTTCCAGACACAGGCTCAGCTTTTCCGCATCCTTCAAAAATATTCTCTGATTTGTAATGACGATAAACCGTGTAAAATTGTTTTTCTCGTCATTGATATCCTCTGCTAAAATCTCCAGCCCGAAAACCTCTGCTGCCCTCTTTCCTGCAATCGCTGCCAGAGCAGGATTTTTCTCCTTCGAAATCCGCATCGCAGCCGCCGAAGTACTGGCATCGGTCTTGGTTCCGAAATCATTTTCCCTGATAAATTTTTCACACTGCAAAATCCCCTGCTGATGGGAAAATACCGTCTTTATATCCTGCAACCTGGCTCCCGGTACCGCCAAAAGGTTCTGCTCCACCTTAATCATATGTTCAGCGATGATTGTCACGCCATACTCCATCAAAAGGTCATTGATTCCCTCCACTGCTCCGGTCGTCGAATTTTCAATCGGAAGAATCCCGAAAGAAGCCTCTCCCTCCGATACCGCCTGCATAATTTCCCGAAATGTGCTTTTATGTACCGCCACCGGCTTTTCTCCAAACACCTCGATCATCGCCTGCTCCGTAAAAGAACCCGGTTCTCCGAAATAGACCACCTTCATATCTTCCGTAATTTCTATATGCTCTACCTCCCGAAAAGGACTTTCCTCCTCTCTAGGCCCCAGCACCTGATACTGATGCTTTCTACTGATGGACATAATCTGCCGGAATAAATCTTCAATGCTCGTTTTATTGAACTCCCCGTCCACCATGTCACGCAGAGCCTTTAGCTTCTGCTCCTCCCTCTCCGGATCAAACACCTTTTTTCCGGTGCTTCTTTTATATGCCGCCACATCCGTCGCCACATCCATCCGCTCACGAAAAAGCTTCACAATCTGTGCATCAATCTCATCAATCTTTCTCCGGCTTTCTGCCAGATCCACAACCTTTTCTGTACTCAATCTTCTTCCCCTTTCTCTAATCCCGTCAAATGGCTAACACCTGTGCCTCACAATATGATGCCAAGGTCAAAAGGTATAAAATCAGCATTTGTATAAGATTTTCTTATACAAATGTGATTTTATATCTTTTCACCGCAAAACACCGACAAGAAGCAGTTTTACAATGCGAATCAAAGATTCGCTATGGCAAAACTGCGGTATTGGAGGTGTTTTAGGATTGCGAGAATTGCTTTGCAATGGAGCAATCCGTATGGCATCAGTTGGGGGCAAAATACCTTTTGACCCCAACATCATAATATTCCTGCAAACATATGATAACCCAAAGCTACTTCAATGCCAGCTCTTTCGTAAGCTCACTTGGAAATCTCCGGTACTCGTGACACTTCTTTGCCAGGGCTGCGACCTCTGCCTCAGAAGCCTTCATCCCCCACGACATCACACATACCCCAGCTGCCCCGGCATTCAGGCAAGACTCTGCATTTTCAGGTAAAATTCCACCAATCGCATAGACTGGCAGTGCAGATTTTTCACAAACCTCCTCCAATGCCCGAATCCCCCTTGGCATGAGCCCCGTTTTACAGTCCGTCTCAAACACGTGACCATAAAACACGTAATCCGCATGGCAGGCATCTGCCAGATAAATCTGCTCCAGGGAATGTGTAGATACCCCTACCAAACGGGCTTCCTGAATCATCCTGTTATGCTTCATGGCGACCGGTACAGACACATGAATCCCATCCGCACGAAGCGCAATCGCGGAATACACATAATGATGCAAAATACATTTCGTCTGATACTCCTGACATACCTCCAGAACCTCTTTTGCAAGCTTCTGATACTCCCATTCGCTCAAATCCTTTTCCCGAAGGACAATTTCATCCACACCTGCTCTACAAAGCAGATGAATCCGTTCGAAAAAATCCCCCTGGCATAATTTCCGGCTCGTCACCACTACTAATTTACACATAAATATAATCACTCATCACAGGCTGCAAGCCCTGCTCTATAATTGCCTGATACACCTCATCCACATTTCTCCCGTCAGAAATCTCGAACTGTGCATCTCCTACATGCTCCCCGTTTTCAATATGCTCTCCAATTCCCACAGAAACTCCCGCAGAAATCTTCGTCGCTGCAATCTTTATCACATTATTCCGTACCCGCTCGCATTCCCTCGTAGAGATGGTAATGCTTGCAAACGGCATAAAAATCCGGTATGCCGTAATCACCTGCAAAAGTTGTGTGTCGTGGACATCCTTCGGATTGATTTTATCATTGTTTATGATTGGACGGAGTCTCGGACAGGAAAAAGCAATCTCTGCATGCGGATATTTTCTCTGCAAAAGATACGCATGATATCCCGTCGCCAATGCATCCTTTCTAAAATCAGAAAGGCCCAGAAGTGCCGCAAATCCTACGCCACGCATACCACCTCTTATCGCACGCTCCTGCGCATTCGCACGATACGGAAATACACGTTTATGGCCCGCCAGATGAAGCGTCTCATACTTGTCCGAATCATACGTTTCCTGAAATACCGTCACATAATCAGCACCGCATTCATGGAGATAAGCATACTCATCGGTATTCATCGGATAGACCTCCAAACCGATTACCTTAAAGTACTTCTTTGCAATCTTACATGCCTCCCCGATGTATTTCACATCCGACATTCTTCTGCTCTCTCCAGTTCAAATGAGAACCTCCTCCAAACCGGTTTCAGAAATCGCCTTCATCTCCTCCTCGATTTCCTCCGCATTTAACTTCGCCCTCTTTATCTTATTATGGCAGTTAAATCCACAATAAATACAAAAATTTTCACAATAATTAGCAATATATAGCGGAGTAAACATATAAACCGAATTCCCAAAATGCTTTCTGGTCTCCTCTTTGGCTCTCTGTGCCATCTCCTCAATAAAAGGAAGTGCCGCCGGAGATAAAAGTGCTTCGAAATCCTCTACCGTACACTCCATATGCGAAAGTGCCGCCTTTACATCCTTTGCGGTATATTTTTCGTAATCATAGGCTTCCATTCTGGCAACCACCTGCTCTAAGATATCCGACTCTAAAACCTCCATCCCCTCCATATACTTCATATGGTCGGTACGATTTTCCTTTTTCAGTTCCCTGATCTCCTCATCCATAAACCTAAATCCTCTCTATCCTAACATTCTAAGCGTGACATTTCCCCGTAACTAATCATCTAGTCCCTTAGAAACCCGGTCAAAGGAGAGGACGCACTTCCCCCCTTTTCCATCACTCTGCCAAGTCCCGCCAGATACGCTTTCCTTCCGGCTTCTATCGCAAGCCGCATCGCCTCTGCCATCGCAGGCACGTCTCCCGCCGTCGCAATCGCCGTATTTGCCATCACGGCAGCAGCCCCCATCTCCATCGCTTCACACGCCTGGCTCGGTGCCCCGATTCCCGCATCTACGATGATCGGCAGATCCACCTCATCAATCAGAATCTGGATAAATTCCTTCGTACAGAGCCCTTTATTGGAACCAATCGGTGCTGCGAGCGGCATGATGCTTGCTGCTCCTGCCTCCTTTAAATCTCTCGCTACATTTAAATCCGGATACATATACGGCATCACGATAAAGCCTTCCTTCGCTAAAATCTCCGTAGCCTTTATCGTCTCCGAATTATCCGGTAAAAGATATTTGCTGTCACGCATGATTTCTATCTTTACAAAATCACCGCAGCCAACCTCCTTAGAAAGCCTCGCAATCCGGACTGCCTCATCTGCATTTCTGGCACCCGAGGTATTCGGCAAAAGTGTCACTCCCTCCGGTATATAGTCCAGGATGTTTGCCATGCCTCCCTGATTTGCACGCCGAAGTGCCAGTGTAATCATCTGCGCTCCTGCGTTTTCTACTGCAGCCTTGATCAAATCCAGGGAATATTTCCCGGAACCCAGGATAAACCGCGAAGTAAACTCCTTTCCACCAATCGTAAGCTTGTCCTCATCTTTTAAACTCTCACTCATAACCGTACTCCATTTCCTGTTTCATTTTTATTTTATCTCATCCCAATCCATTTCCCAGTTCCCAATAGGAAAAAACATTCTGTCACGAAACAAGTGAATCATTGTCATTTTATCCACTTAAACCTAAAACTGTCCTGCTTTTCAGCCTCCCCCCACGAAAGTCACGATTTCCAGTGTGTCTGCCGGTCCTAAAACACAGGAAGCATATTCACTTTTCACAATAATATCCACATTTACCTCTACCGCAATCCGGTCTTTCTGATATCCTAACTCTGCCACCAGCTTTTCCAATGTAATTTTTTCCTCGCAATGTACCTTATCCCCATTTACTACAATCTCCATATCTGACCTCTTTTCTGCGTTGTCCCTATTTTTTTACGTTTCATTACTATCCTCATAATTCCTTATGCCTCACAGCGCACAGACATAAAGAAAAAGTCCACAAAGAAACAGCGCCCCCGGTGGTGCTCCCCTTCATGGACAAAGCCATTCACATAACAAACGTATCATAGCACATTCCCTGAACTTTTGCAAGACAGGAAATCACACGTTTTCCTGTTTGTTTTATCTTTTAGGGATTGAGAAACAGCAGTCCATCATGTATAATAATATAGGACATTATGGATCTGTCTTTTGAAAGGAGGGAGCATGATGATGATAAGAAAAAAACAGGAAATTCTTTTCGCAATTGTTCTTACTTTAGGATTACTTTTTGGAAATGCCGGAGGGCAGACGGTCTCAGCCGGGAAAGCAGATGTCAAAAACTATACTCTTTCCGGTGCCTGTAAATCAATTCGAAGCAAAGAAAACAGTTTTCTATACCGATATACAAAAATTGCATTTCAAAGAAACAAAGTCACTTTTCAGGGAAACCTTCTTCCGATCCCATCTGAAAAGGGAAAAGTCGTCCGTTTTGCAGATGGGCGATACGATTGACCTTTTTGTGGTATGTACACCAAAAAGGATTTCC
>JAFVAA010000610.1 GCA_017476305.1 Lachnospiraceae bacterium | reverse complement strand
CTTTTCCCTCCTATAAATATTTTAAGTTTTACTCTAAAAGTTCCATTTTCTTCCGGTAGGACTGCACACCCGCTGTGCAGTCCGTACAGCGCCAAACCGCTGTTTTTGCGGTTTGTGTGCATCCGCCGGAGGCAACAAACACACTTTTATTTATGGTGGTGTCGAAAATTTGACATGTGGGTTTGTTATTCATGGATAACATCTACTCTGATAGGGATGTAATCAAAAGCATTGCCCCATCCACTGCTCTGGTCACTGCCCTGCTGGTAATCGTAGCACCGGAGATTGCATTGATTTCTACTACTTCTCCTTTTGCACCGTCCTTATCCTTATTGACTACGGCCTCCTTTGCAGTAGATGCCTCTTTGTACTGCCCGTTCCACTCCTCCTTGGAACTGTTCTGTCCAAGTCCCGGAGTTTCGTTCGTACAGTCTGTAATCTGGATTCCGATGATTTCTCCAGCGTCATTCACACCAAGTGCTATCTTTACTGCACCGCCATAGCCCTTTCCGGAGGTGGTCAAAACATAACCGCCCTTATCCGCCTTGCGGATATCCGTAATCTCTACATCGGACAGATTATAACCGGAAACAGATTCTACCTTTCCTGCGGAAAGCTCCTCATTGAACGCCTCTCTCTTTTTCGTAAGCTCTGCATCCTCAGAGAAGGAAGCATCCTTATATACAGCAGCATAGGCTTCATTGGTCGCATCTGCCTCTCTCTGCCTGATGATATCCTTTGTCATCTGATATACTCCGCCTAAAAGGATGCCCGCTACCAGGGTAATGATAAAAATTGCTATGGTATCATGTATTAATGTATTATTCTTTGCTTCACTCATCCTTCAACCCCTCCTTTCCAAATGGAACAGGAATCGTCCATCTCTCGATCAATGGTACAAGAAGGTTGCTTATAATGATCGCATAGGAAACTCCTTCTGCAGATGCTCCGAATACACGGAAAATCCCGGTCAGAAGTCCCAGGATGACACCAAAGATGATCTGTCCGTTCGGCGTGATCGGACTCGTCACATAATCCGTCGCCATAAAGAACGCTCCCAGGATCAGACCACCTCCGCAAAGCTCCTTACAAAGTACAGTAATATCCATACTGGCTACACCGTCCATATTTGTTCCAAAGATCAGAAAAAATATTGCAAATGTCACAATATAGCACACAGGAATTTTCCAGGTAATGATCTTCTTATATAGAAGATATGCTGCACCGATCAGGAGAGCGATTGCTGAAGTCTCTCCAATCGTTCCTCCGATATTCCCCAGAAACATGTCAAGAAGCCCCGGCTCCGAAAGCCCCTCCGGAATCTTTCCCGTCTTGATGATGGCAAGCGGGGTGGCTCCTGTGACACCATCATAGGTGAAGGATGTCATCTGACCGGCGAAGGAAACCATCAAAAAGCATCTGGCTCCGAGTGCCGGATTCATGAAATTCTGCCCAATTCCACCGAATAACTGCTTTACGACGAGAATCGCAAATACGCTGCCGATGATTGCCATCCAGACCGGAAAGGTGGATGACAGGTTCAGTGCCAATAAAAGTCCGGTAAGTGCCGCACTGCCGTCACTTACTGTCAAAGGGAGCTTCATACATGTCTCCCAAATGTATTCCGTCAGCACACAAGTCGCAATACAGACTACGATGAGCAGTACCGCATTGATACTTTTTGCCTTTATGCTGAAATTATAAATTCCAAAAAGTGCCGCAGGCAGAAGTGCTAAGAATACATCCCACATAATGCTTTTCGTACTCGATTTATCACGCACATGCGGGGATGATGATATATTTAATAAATTGCTCACGCTTGTTACACCTCCTAATATAATATCCTCCATGTAATGGCAAAATCGTTACTCTTCACAGCTTCGCTGCTTTCGTAACATGATCTCCTACTTTTTCCTGCGTTGTGCCATTACATATTGTCTGGCCTGCTTGAAGGTCTGTGTCAAAGGCCTTTTTGCCGGACAAACAAAGGTACAGCTTCCACATTCGTAGCATTCCATACCGCTTAGCTTTTCAAATCCTTCATAATCTCCATGAAGTGCCGCATGTGCCATCTTCTGAGGTACCAGATTTCCCGGACAGGCACTCACACATCTTCCACAGCGGATGCATGGCGTCGGATCGAACTCTGCCACCTGATCCCCTGTCATCGCCAGGATGGAGGAGGAAGTTTTTGTCACAGGCACATTCAGGTCGAACATCGCAAAGCCCATCATAGGACCGCCGGAAATGATCTTTTTGGGCTCTGTCGCAAAACCATCGCCCTCTGCCACTAAATCTGCGTGATTACAGCCCAGGCGGACATTCACATTGACCGGGGTCTTAAATGCATCCCCCGTAAGCGTCATCACCCTGGTGATAAGCGGCGTCTGCTTGCATACTGCCCTGTATATGGCAATCACTGTAGAGATATTATCTACGATACAGCCTGCATCTGCCGGCAGCTTTTTCGAATAGATCTTTCTTCCCGTGGCTGCAGAAATGAGAGTACGCTCACCACCCTGCGGATACTTCGTCTTTAAGACCTTCACATCGATGCGGGCCTCTCCCTGTACAGCCTCCTGCATTTTCTGTATGGCAGCCGGCTTATTATCCTCTATACAGATAAGCCCCTTCGCCTTTTTAAAGAGCTTCAAAATGACCTTTAAGCCCCCTACGATTTCCTCCGGACACTCTAACATCTGACGATAATCTGAAGTTAAATACGGCTCACACTCTGCCCCATTGATTAAAATATAATCAATCGCGTCCGGCTCCTTTGGTGCGAGCTTTACATTCGTCGGAAAGCCTGCACCTCCCATACCCACGATTCCTGCTTCCTTTACGATGTTCCTGATCTCATCATCGGAAAGCTTCGTGTAATCCCTGTCCTCGCCGAGACCTTCGATCCCTGTATATTCCCCATCGTTTGTGATGACCACACAGGTAGCCTGCGCCCCATTCAGTAACATTCTGGGTTCTACGGCTTTGACCGTTCCAGAAACCGAGCTGCAGATATTTGCTGAAATAAATCCGCTCGCTTCGCCAATTTTCTGTCCTACCAAGACCTTATCGCCCTTTTGCACAATCGGTGTCGCTGGTGCCCCGATATGCTGTGCCATCGGAAAGACAAAGTCGCCCTTTGCCGCCGTCACCGTTTTGATCGGTCTGTCCTCAGACAATTCTTTTCCCTCGTAAGGGTGAACGCCCCCACGAAACGTTGCATTACTCATTCCGGTTCCCCTTTCTTATGATATTTTGTATATTGCTGCTACGCTCATCCTGGCATTCTCTGCTTCTGTTCCAGGTATCCATGGCAGCAAATTCATTCTCTCTTTGCTATTTGTGAAAAAATAACAAATAAAAGCGCAATTTCAAATATTATTTTAGCATTTTTACTATAAAAAAGCAAGGGGAAAGAAATTTCCGAATTTCCATGCACATTCGAAGAGAAGATAGGTTACATTTCACACGGCAGCGGCATTTAGCTTGAAATCTTGAACGGAAACTGCACTCTTATCATAAACAGATGCCAGTGGCCAATTTCCCCCAGCCACTGGCATCTGCCTATTTCTATAAAAAATATCTGCACCCGAAACGCAACTTCCTACTTTTTTATCTTCACGCTCTTTACCGTACTATAGCTTCCATACTTCGTTTTCCCGGATTTTTTACGGAAAGCCCGCACTCTGACATAATACTTCTTTCCCTTTTTCAATCCGGTAAGTGTCTTTTTCTTCGCACTTTTCGAAACGTTTTTTGTCTTTTTCTGTTTCGTAAACTTCTTATTTAGAGCATACTGAATCTGATAGCCCGAAACCCCGGACTGTGCTTTCCACTTTACCAGAATCTTTTTCCCTTTTTGATTTTTCACAGAAAGTCCAGTTACTTTCGAAGGCTTTTTTAAAGACGTATTCGTCTCAGAAGAATTGCCCTCGTCATCATGTTCGTCCTCGTTCAAAGAACTTTCTGCCTTAACAGTAAAGCTTCTCTGAATCACTCCGTCATATTCTCCAAGCCCATAAAAGATAACCGTATATTCCCCTGCCTTAGATACTGAAAAGTCTCCTTCCATTTCATAGTCAATCCCCTCTGTGAGTTCTTTTCCATCATAGGATAATACCGGTGTGATTTTCTTCTCTTCACCGGTATAAACAATATCGCCTAAACTGACCTCGACATTTTCCATCGCTGTTTTCTCTGATCCCACCGCAAAAAATACAGGTGTTTCACAGGGTTTGGAAAGCTCATAATCTACCTCCAGATTTCCGTTCTCATCTGCAGTTTCCTGTCCTATGTAGAGCAGATTATCCTCAGAAAAAAGCTCCTCTGTTTCCTTCGTTTTCACTACATAATAATTATATAAAATACCAGATGATAACCCTGATATGGATTTTTTTTGCTTTTTATACTGCTTTTCCGGCCTTAATTTTTTACCAGAAGAAAGGGTATTTACAGGAACTGGAGTGGGTTTTTCAATCACAGTACCTACACTTACCGGAAAAATATACGATTTTCCCCACACAAAAAGTGTACCCTCTTTCGTAACTGCCATACTGAATGCTTTTATATCTACACTCACGACATCAGACAACACCTTTTTTGGAGTATAAACATCCTCCTGCGTTCCGTCTCCTATTTCATAGGACTTATTAGATCCCCAGATGTATAAATCGCCATCCTTTGTGATTACAGTTCTATTTTTATTATTGTCATACGTTTTTGCAGTCTCTACATCTGATAAAATCTTTACCGGAAGAGCCTGATGCACATTCGTACCGTTTCCTAAAACTCCATCATAATTATATCCCCATGTATACAAATCTCCATCATTACTGATGACCATCCCATTTCTCACAATCTCCCTGATTCCATTCATCACCTTAATCGGTTTATACTCTCTTCTCTCTGTAGTACCATCCCCATAATAGTGCCAATCTCTTCCCCATGTGTATAACTTTCCATCTGTCGTAAGCAAATGATAGTTATCTCCATCTCCATAAAACTGCTTAATCCCATCATATAAAAACTCAGGAGATTTATATTGTGCATTTTCACGAATCAAACCATGAAAATTCGGTTTCTGTCCCCAGATATAAAATTTGTGATCCTTTGTAATCGCCAGACTAGTATGCTCCATCGCAAAGAACTGCTCTACATTTGAAAAAACCTTAACCGGCAGACTTCGCTTTTCAGTAGTACCATCTCCTACATTTCCCGCACTGTTCTCACCCCATGTGTATAAATCTCCATCTCTCGTGATGACAGCACAGCCATTGCCCATAAAATAAAACTTCTCCACATTTGAAAAAATCTTTATCGGTGTCGGGTAAACCTTCGGATCATTCCAGGCATCCTCTACTCCGTTCCCAATCTGGCATCTGTCATTCCATCCCCACATATACAGATCTCCGTTCTTTTTAATCGCTGCATGGGCTTGGTATCTTCCTAAAATCACCTCACTCACATCCTTCAAGATGATCTGGTGTTCGTAGGATTCATTTTCTTTTTTCTCTCCCTGCCCCAGCTGACTATTAAAATTAACTCCCCATGTATATAGATTTCCATATTCATCAATAGCAGCTGCCATATCAGCAGATGTTTTTACTGCGGCAAACTTTTTTTCAAAAAAAGACTGGTTCTCTCCTTCTTCTGATGCAGCAGCAGAAACTCTTAAAACTACTTTTTTCGCTTTTTTCCCAATCTTCACTTTTTTTGATATCGTTCGCCCATTTTCCATCTCTGCTGAGATTCTGTATGTTTTACCAGACAGGAAAAATTCTGCCTCTCCATTCATATTCGCCTTTTCAGTTCCATATATCATTGCACTCGCATTTTCTGGTGCGTAGTAGCTTTCTACTACTATATTAGCACCAGCAATCGCACGGTCATTTTCATTTCGGACAGACACAGAAACTTTATATTTTCGGTGTGGACAAACAGTAAGTCCAAACTCCCCATAGTCCATAGAATAATAAAAATCCCAAACCCTTTTCGGAGGAAGAGAAAAGGTCGCTTTTATAGTAGCTGCTTTAAAGAAAGTAGCACTAGCTGATATCTCTCCTTTTCTACTAATCTCACCTTCGATGCAATGTTTGCATTCATGAATTTCCTCCGAAGCATCCACCTGCTCTAAATGAATTTTCATGCTCTTGCTTAATGTCTTTCCATTACTTGCTTTCGCACTCACAGTAAAGGTAATCGTGGTATTTTGCAATTTTTTCTTAGCTGTATACACGAGCGCATTTCTTCGGTTATAATCTTTTCCTGACCATGTAAGAACTTTCGCCTGAACCTTTACCAGACTTGGCTTATTACTCTTTACTGTAATTTCCGGCTTTTTCCCTTTGGAATAAACATTAGAAAAAATGTATCCCTTTTCCCCTTTACTAAAAGGAATATATTCTGCTGCATTCGTCGGAGTATAAAATCCCCAATCTGCTTCAAGCACCAATTTCAGATTTTTTATATTAGCTGCCTTTGCAGGTGTCTGAAAAACCAAACCTACAGTAAGCACAGGAATCATAAAAAATACTAAAAAATGAAACAGGAAACTGTAATCTGTATACTTGCCCACCAGACTGTATGAGACCGCCGGTACGTAAAGCACCGTATTTTGGTGCTTTACGTACCGCTGCGCAGGCGAGTCAAGCGGGAGCGTGTCTCTGAAACAAGTATACAGAGTGCAGTTTCCGTTCAAGATTTTAGAAATGCTATTGCCGTGTGAAGTGTAACTTTTGATACACTTCAAGGAATTTTTCTATTACTGATGCTATTTCCGAATTCCAGCCAAAGTATATTATTCAGACTCCTATACATATTTGTAAGATATATCTGGATAAGAAAAAAAAATTCCTCTTTAGAGTGACAAGTCACTCCAAAGAGGAGAGGGGTTTGAGGGGTATATTTGGTTACCTCGTAACCAAATAACGATTATATAGTAGCACACCTTTATAAAAAATGCAAGCATTTTTTGTAATTTTTTTTACTTTTTTTCATGCACCAAAACGGAACCGCCGCTTACTTGTCTCTATTCCAGCCGGTAACAGATACTTTCTCCCAGTCATAACTTAAACTCTGCAGATTCGGATTATTAGACACATCCAGACTCGTCAGCTGATTCTCATGGCATGCCAGCCATTTCAGGGCAGGATATGGCACATGACTTCCATAGTTTCCTGCTGTTCTTTTTCATAATGACCTCCTGTTTTTTTGCTATCGTAAAACCTTTTAATTTGTATTACTTGTCATGGATTGTTTTATCATTAGATTAATTGAAAATAATTGCAGGCAGCCATGTATATTTTCCTTGTTAAACAATATTATATTTGATAAAATCAAATATATGTGAGACAGTATATTACAGTTAATATCTAGCGGGAAGGAGGAACGAGATATGATTGAAACTGAATTACAGAAAGTTACATCTACGGTTGTGGGGAAATTGGTCGAACTTCTGGGTGATAAAATAAATAAAATTATATTATATGGCTCATACGCCAGAGGTGATTTTGATTCAGAATCAGATATTGATATAATGATATTGATCAACGGAACAGAAGAAGATGTTATCAGATATCGTAAAGATGTAAGACGGATTGCAAATGACGTAGGGCTTGATAATGACATACTTGTTTCTCTTTTGATAAAACCAAGACAATTTTTTGAAGAATGGTCGGATGTTATTGTTTTCT
>JAFVAA010000609.1 GCA_017476305.1 Lachnospiraceae bacterium | reverse complement strand
TCAGCTATGCACATCTTTCCGAGCTTGGCAGCATGAATGCAGCGAAAGAAAAGGGACTTGTGCGTTCGGAAGGAAAAGAGTACGTGGTGCAGGATGGCGACGTCGTTTTATTCCGGTTCAATGTGTGAGGATGTCTGTTTTGCAGTATGCGTGTATCTTTTACAGCTTTGTGTTTTTTAAGAAGTTTTGGAGCTGGCGGTAGACCGGACTTTGATCTATAGTGATACCGGATTTTTTGGTATTTGCTTTTCAGAATAAAAATAGAAATGAGGAAAGTATGGGGGCAGATATTCGATTTCCGCATTTAGGGATTATTTTACAGAATGTGGGGAAAAGTATATCGATTGGTGGCTTTTCTATTGCTTACTATGGAATTATCATTGCAGTAGGGATGTTACTTGGAATTATCATGGCGACCTGGCAGGCAAAGCGCCTTGGTGTAGATTCGGAACTGATTTCCAATCTGGCAATCTGTGATATTATCTGTGCGCTGATTGGTGCCAGAGCCTATTATGTGATTTTTCGTTGGGATTACTATGGAAAACATCCTGTAGAGATTTTTAATATTCGTGCGGGAGGACTTGCGATTTATGGAGGAGTGCTGGCGGGAATTCTGGCCACGTACATTTTTTCCAGGATACAGAAGACATCCTTTCTTGATTTGACCGATGTTGCGTGTGCAGGGCTTTTAACAGGTCAGATCATGGGACGTTGGGGAAACTTTTTTAACAGAGAGGCTTTTGGCGGCTATACGGATAATCTTTTGGCTATGCAGCTGAAACGTACAGATGTCCGGACGGGGGATATGACAAAGGATGTGTTGGAGCATATCGTTACTTTGAATGGAGTCGAGTATATTCAGGTACATCCGACTTTTTTCTATGAATCTCTATGGAATGTGGGAGTGCTGCTCGTGATTCTTTTTCTGACGAAGCACAGGAGGTTTTCCGGACAGTTATTTTTTTCCTATCTGGCATTATATGGGCTGGGAAGGTTTTGGATTGAAGGACTTAGGACGGATCAGCTGAAGCTGTTCGGGACCGGATTGGCAGTATCTCAGGTATTATCGGTGATTTTGGTGGTTTTTTCTTTGGGAATCTCTATTTATATGGGAAAAATCACGAAAAAAAAGGACCTGAGATAAAATGCGTATTTTTCTTGACAAAAGGAAAAAGAGGTAATATAATATATACATGTTTTGGAATGATTCTTTAGAAATAATTAATCTTCTTAAATGATGTAGGGTATTTTATGCTCTATTTAGTTGATAGGCAGATTACTGAAATTTTATAGTAAGGGAGAAAAATTATGGGAAATAACATTTTGATTGTCGATGATGCAGCATTTATGCGAATGATGGTAAAGGATATTTTGACAAAGGGCGGATATAATGTTGTAGGCGAAGCTGAAAATGGTGTTGTTGCTGTACAGAAGTATAGTGAGTTAAAGCCGGATCTTATCACATTGGATATCACGATGCCAGAGATGGATGGTATTCAGGCGTTGAAGAAGATTAAAGAGATTGACGGTGGTGCAAATGTCATTATGTGTTCCGCAATGGGACAGCAGGCCATGGTTATCGAGGCGATTCAGAATGGTGCGAAGGATTTTATTGTAAAACCATTCCAGGCAGATCGTGTATTAGAGGCGGTTAAAAAGGTTATTGGCTAGAAAAAGCTACATATAGAAAAGGAGACTATGGTAGGGGTAGTCTCTTTTTTTCTGTACCATTAAATGATTATAGGAAGTAGGATGGTGGCGGGATGTGGTTTTCCTGCAGCGAATTTTATCAGTACTTGACAAAAAATAACAAATTTTGAAAAATTTTAGGAAAATATAATTCTCTGGCTTCTT
>JAFVAA010000608.1 GCA_017476305.1 Lachnospiraceae bacterium | reverse complement strand
TTCGTCTGGTCTGATCCCTGCCAACAAAGGGATGCGTATTTTTATACTCCACTCCACCCTTTGTCGCCAGACGGATATGAGCTAAAAGAAGCTCTGATTCCACAGGAGACAAAAGCATATTTTTCAAATAGCTGCTCTGCTCTGCGGAAATGGGCTCCTTTTTGATATACATTCCATCCTCTGACGGAAAAAAAATTCCCCAGCCATGCGGATTCTCCTTTGCGTGTGAGAAAAATTCCCGGAGCAAACACCCACAATCCACCCTTTTCCTACTGCTCACTCCAAATAATTCACACATCTACATCACCTGTCTTTCCTTTGCAAGCTCCATACCTTTTTTTACAAAATCCCCATCATACCTGTTCCGGACCATACACGCATAACGTCTGGAAGAATCTATAAATTTTTCGCGTTCAAATCCCAGAACCTCCTGAATGCTTTCCGGGAAATCCTGATAAAACAGCTTCATCCTTTGCAGCAGCTTTAACGCTGCATCACGTACCGATAAAGCATATCCTTCCTTCGTTACCAGCTTTGTGTTTTCTATATCATAGTGTGCCGCCCTTTTATAGTTCTGTACAGCACGAACCTGATCCTTTTCCGTGATTTTCATATCATCCTCTGCACAGATAAAGAGTATCAAAAGATGCGCAAACACTGCATCCCTTTCCTCCACTCCACAATCCGCCAGAGGATTCAGATCGAACATCCGAAGCTCAATGTGATTGACACCTTTTTCCTTTAGCGTATCTAAATCATTCTCTCCCTCCGACTTTAGCCGAATCGGATAATAAAGCTCCGACGGTGAATTTAAAAAGCCCTTTTCCACATAATTCTGAATACTGTCTGCATAAGCATCCAGACTTTCATAGCGAAGAACAGGAACAAACTCATTCCAATACCCAAGCTCACTGCACCGCACAGAAGACATTCCCGAAAATACAGTCTCCCCCATCCTTCCTTTTTCTAAAAAAGAACTGTCTAAAAGCGGACTTGCCGCTGTAGCTGCCACTAAAATCCATCCGTATTCCATCAGTCCTGCCGCAAGCTTCAAATAAAGCTTATTTTTATAATCCTCAAAACGGGCTTCTGCACTCTGTTCAAATCCCTTTTGGAGCAGTGCATCCGCAAAAGAAAAATTGAAATGGATCCCGGAAAAGGTCATTTTATAGCGTCCGTATTTTTCCGAAAGATAATCCCTGTAAAGTGTCTTTCGCCGATACTCCCCGTCAAACTCCGCTACCGGAATATCTGCCTCGTTTTTAATATACGGCGGATTCGAAAAGAGCCAGAGATATTCCCTTTCCGGATACCCGCTAAGCTTTTTTGAAAGCCTTGTATGATGCTCCTTTAACTCCTCTACAGCTTCCTTTACACTTTTACGGACTCCCGTATTCACCTCTGTCTGATTTTCGCAAAAATCCCGTACAATGTGCACATCCTCCGGAAAAGGATGGGGAGTATGGGAAAAGCTCCCATCCTCCAGAACACGTAAAGCCTCTCTTTCCAGCCCGAAATTTCCCTCGAAAAGATGCTCTTTTATTTCTTTATTTGTAATATCTATCATACACAAACTCCATATTCATATATATAATCCTTCATCGTCTTCCCGTTTGCCATACCGTCCTTCATCTCTTTTGCAGGACTTAGCAGCTTTTCTGCTCTTTCATAAAGCGGCTCTAAAAATCTCTCCTCATTCTTCTCACGGATTTTCAGACCATCCGAAGCCAACCCTAAAATCTTTAATAAAAGCTCCGAAATCGCTTTTTTATCAAAAAGCTCCGGAAGCTCTGTCATGACAAACTGCCTTCTTAGCTCCGACGCATTGTACCCCTTATGATATATTACATGATCATTTTCCAAATAATATGTCAACGCATGTAAATTTTCCATCAGTCCGGCATGAAAGGCTCCCGAAGCCATGATTTCCTTCACCGGCTGTTCGCAGACACTCCTAAACTCCACCGTCCCGCGAAATGT
>JAFVAA010000051.1 GCA_017476305.1 Lachnospiraceae bacterium | reverse complement strand
TTTTTCTTTGGAAAGCGGCAGTATCCCATCCTCATTTTTCAAAAGCACCATGCTCTCCGCTGCCATCCTTGCCGCCTTTTCATGATCCCCCTCATAATCAAACTCCACCCCCTGCTTTCTGCTCTCCGCACAGCGGAATACAAGCTCTAAGAGCCGTTCACAGCAAAAATCCAGGGCATCCTCGGAAAGCATGCCGCCCTGTACTGCCTCCACGATCTTCTGGTCCGTATCCTCCGCAGGCATCGTGAGGTCACAGCCTGCCTCTACTGCTTTCGCCCTGTCATGCGTGGCACCCCAGTCACTTACGACACTCCCCTCATATCCCCATTCTTCCCTGAGGATACCGGTAAGCAGATCTTTATTCGCCGTCGAATGAACACCATCCTCTTTATTGTAGCTTGCCATGATCGTCCACGGCTTTGCCTCCTTTACGACCTTCTCAAATGCCGGAAGATAGATCTCACGCATCGTCCGCTCGTCCATCTCCACTGATACATCCATCCGCCTGGTCTCCTGGTTGTTCGCATAGAAATGCTTGAGGCTCGTGCCGACCCCCTGGCTCTGCACCCCTTTCACATACTGTGCCGCTAACTCTCCTGCCAGATACGGATCCTCCGAAATATATTCAAAGTTCCTGCCACAGAGCGGGGAACGCTTCATGTTCACGCCCGGTCCCAAAAGGACATCCACCCCCTGTGCCTGGCTCTCCCTTCCCAGCGTCTCCCCCAGTTCCTTTAAAAGCTCCCTGTCAAAGCTGGATGCCGTGGTGCAGCTGGTCGGAAAACATACTGCCTTTTCACTCTCTCCCCCTAACTGGTCCGGGGCGATATTTACCACTTTTCTCAGCCCTACCGGTCCATCACTTGTGCGCACTGCCGGTATATGCAGGCGTTCCACCGCCTTAGTGAACCAGCCGTCCGCACCGGATGTGAGCCCTGCTTTTTCCTCTAAAGTCAACTGTTTTACGAAATCCTTAATTTTTTCCTTTTCCATAATGTGATACTCTCCTTTCTCTCATCTTACTACTATCTGGTTTCTCCCATGCCCCTTTGCATAATACAGCCCCTCATCTGCTTTCTTCACAGCCGCATGATAATCATATCCGTCATACGCAGCCGCCCCTATGGATACGGTAATCTTACAGATTCCATTGTCTGCCTGTTCCACGGCACTCCGTATCCGTTCTGCTGCCTCCAGACCCTTTTCCAGCTCCGTATCCATCAAAAAGAGCAGGAATTCTTCCCCGCCCCACCGGACCACATGGTCGGATGCCCGCACACAGGAGCATATAGTCTCTGCCATAAATACTAAGATTCTGTCTCCGGCATCGTGGCCATAGGTGTCATTGACCTTCTTAAAAAAATCGATATCGAGCATCAGGATGCAGACCGGCGTTTCCCGTTCCATTAAAATTTTCTGCCCATCCGCATCCAGAAATTTACGAAGTCCGTTCCGGTTCAGCACCCTGGTCAGCTGGTCTGTTTCCGACAGTTCCATGAGCTCCCTTTCCGATGCATAATTTCTATAGACATACCGGTACATCGTGCAGGAAATGACAGAAAAAAGCGCGTAACTGAAAACCATCAGCGGAATCACATGGTTCCTGTCTTCGATGAAAACCTCCGCGGAGCTGAACCGGAAGCACATTCCTAAGAACGAATTCATCCCCACGAACATCACGACTGCCATCCGCCACGGTACATCCACCATCACCATCGGAAAAAGTGCCAAGCCCTTCCTCTATGATCCGGAACGCATCATCATAAGAGAACGCATCTTTATAGCACCTTTTGCTGACCAGAGCATCAAAGACATCGGCAAGTGCCATGATCCTGGCTTCCAGCGGGATTTCTTCCCCCGAAATGCGGTTCGGATAGCCGGAACCGTCCCATCGTTCATGGTGATAATGTGCCACATTGACTGCGATTTTCTTGAACCGCTCATCGTCTATTTCCTGAAGGACTTTGCCCACCATTTCTGCCCCTTCTGCAGCATGGGCTTTCATCTTTGCAAATTCCTCATCCGTGAACCTTCCCGGTTTTCTTAGGATCACATCGTCCACTGCTATTTTCCCCAGATCATGCATGGGTGCCGCTTTGACCAGGTTCACTACAAACTCCCTGTCTATATGGAGCTTCTCCCTGTTTTCCAAAAGCTTGTCTGCGAACTCCTTTATGACAAGGCTGGTCCTGCTGATATGTCCTCCCGTGCTGTTATCCCTGCTTTCCACCATGCTTGCCATCCCGGTAATGATGGAATCCTGAACCACACGGATATGCTCCGTCTTTTCCTCCACCTCTTTCTGAAGCTGCTCATTAAACCGGTCCATAAGCTCCATATACTGTTTCTGCCTGGTCACATCCCGTAAAAGGATTCCAAAACCCACGATGTCCCTGTTATGCCTGATCTCTGTAACCTTCTTTTCATAGTATCTGCCATTCAGCATCATTTCTGCGCCAGATCCTGCAAAAATCTGTCTGATCTCCCCGGATATCCTTTCATCCCTGTCCATCCCGGCAAGCTCCGGAAAAAGATTCCTTGCGCTATCATTGGCATCCAGATACCGGTATTCATAGTCTACTATGAGGAATGCGTCCTCCATCTGCTGAAACGCCCAGTCGTGTCCGGAATCAGTCACGCCATAGAATTCATCCTTCATCACCCCGATGATGATGGAAAGGATGGAGACCGATGCAAAAAACGGGACCACATCAATGAACGGATGCACCATCAGCTGCACGATCAGGGAAACGATGATGACGAACTGGGCACCGGCTAGCTTCATCAGGTTCTTCCTTTCGGTGTCCAATCTGGTCTTCACCATTTTCTTCACTGTGTACACTAACCCCAGAAGCAGGACAGTACACAGGATACTGTACCGGATCTGGTTGAGGACATCCTTTCCTACAGAAATATAATAGATTCCCAGTTCCTCCATCTTTTCCGTAAGCAGCCCGCCGAGCCACATATCCTTCAGCCTTTCATTCCAGTAAACGAAAAAGACTGCGCCCTCTAAGACCGCCCATCCATAGACCATGAGCATCGGCACCTTAAGGTTCAGGTAAGAAAGCAAAAATACCACAAAGAAAAGGTAGAACAGCACATTTCCAAGATACTCGATCCGGAATGCAAGAAGTGCCTCTCTTTTCGTACCTGCATCCAGCAACAGAAGATAGCCACTGTTCATGATCAGGCAGCCGATATTGGTAAGCATCAGATGGATCGAATTTTCACTCTGCCGCCTCCGGTAGAGCAGTGCAAGAATTCCGCTAACCGGAATCAGTATCCATATGATCTGTACTGTATAAAGTATGCTTACCATTCCAATCACCTCCATGAATATAGTACGGATTTGTTCCACACATAATATACTCGTATTTTAACAATACAAAAAAAATATCGTTATCATTATTTCATTTTTTCTGTCAGATTTTAGTCTATTTTCAAAAAGAAAATAGCGAAAGGAAAATTTTTCTGCCACAACGCATGAAAATACACAAAAAAAGAAAGACACCAGACGCGATGCCTCTCCTTTTCTCTCTTTTTGAAAACCATGGATTTACTGTGCCGCCAGCGAAATGTCGGAAAGAGCCCATCCTTCTACCACGCGCACTCCCGCAGGCTCCGGATTATCCTTGAACTTCACAAATTCCATTGTATTCTGCAAAATCTCTTCTCCGGTATCCAGATTCTTGATCTTTACCGTATAGCGGATCGCACACCAGTCGTCCTTGATGATCATGTTCTCGAAGTTCCCCAGATCCATCGTGAAATGCTCAAAAAGCTTGCCCATCGCATCCTTGTACTGCTGCAGCGTCAGCCTCACCTGACCGTTCGGTCCCGGAATATTGTAGTAGGCATCCGGCTCATAAAGCGTATTGCACCACTCCAGCCACCCGTCATAGCCTCCGTTCCAGTTGTTAAATCCATTAAATAACCTGTCCTTGATCCTTTTTTCGATGTCCTTCTCAATCGGTGTCTCATACTTGATTTCTGTTACTGCCATAATGTTATCCTCCTTCTTTTCTGTGCTTTGTTTCCTTCGATGGTTCTAATATAGCCTGCAAAGGTAAACTGAAAGTAAACTTTCCAAAAATTTTTTTCGGACAGGAGGAAATCATCCCATACCGTTCCTTAAACTGCCTGTATCATATTCTTCCGATACTCCCTCGGTGACATGTGATACTTCTCTTTGAACACCCGGTTAAAGGTCCTCTGGCTCTCAAATCCCGCCCCCAGCCAGATTTCCGTGACAGGAAGACTGGTATACCTGAGCTTATTTACCACATATTCCATCCTGTAATCATTCAGATAGGCATTGAAATTCATGTGAAAAATCCGCGAGAACATTCTGGAAAGTGTATATGGACTGATATAGAGATCCTTTGCCATCGCATTCAGGCTCAAAGGCTCCATAAAATGTTCTGCTATGTAAGCGACCGACCGGTATACTAAATCCTCCCCTCCGGATTCCTTTCTCTCCACAAGAGCCATCTTCGGAATGCTTCTTGCCAGGATAAGCTGAATAAATATCTTCAGAACCTCCTGCGTTTCCCCCCGGGTACTTTCTGAAAGTGTATTTAGTGCATACACAATATCCTTATGTACTTTTCCTTTCTCTATCACGGGAGTCTCCGGCTGTGATCTTAACAGCTGTTCCCTGTACATTTCCCAGCAGGAGGGTGCGGACAGAAGATAGACTGCCCTGCTCTCTCCTTCACAGAATACCTGTGTATGATGGATCAGTCCCGGAAAGACCACGGCAAAATCCCCCTGCTCCATGTGGTACAGCTCCTGTCCAAGCCCCAGTTCCAAAGTCCCTTCCGTAATATAAACAAACTCCAAAAGCTTATGTAAATGAGGAGGGACATGGAGATTCTTCTTATGAAAAATCTCCACATCGTCCTCAAAGGTCTCATATAAGGGAATCATTTGCTCCTCCTGTATTTTTGCAAAATCTGGCTACTTTTTTTCATCTTTTGACGTGCATTATATACCTCTCCCGAATATAATACAAGATGTAAACAGAAATAAACAAACAAAATTTCCACAAAAAATGTGGAACGTATGAAAGGAGCGATCATTATGTTAAAAGCAATCAAAGAGTATCTTTTAGATGCACTGAAAGAATATGAAGAATATTGTGCAAAGTATCATGTATATATGATGCGTTAAGCAGGAAAACGAAAAATCAGGGTTCAAAAGCCATATTTATGCCTCGTGCAAAATATGACTTTTATTTTCCTTGCCGAAACTCCACTTTGTATTTCCCCTTGCCTGAGAATAACCATGTGACTGCATAGCAGGTAAACTGCATAGCAGGTAAACTGCATAGCAGATAACTACTTAAAAAATCAGATTCACGATCAGTCCTGTAAACAGGGAAAATACCATCACAAACGCAAGATAGAAAATAAAACGCTTCATCCCAAGCACGATTTTTAAGGCACCAAGATTTGTAATCTTTGTTGCCGGTCCGGTAATCATAAAAGAGGCAGCACTGCCAAGGCTCATGCCGGCAGAAAGCCACTCCTGTAAAAGCGGGATTGTGCACCGCCGCACGCATAAAGAGGCACACCGATCGTTGCCGCTAAGAACACACCAAAACGCCTGTGAGCACCGAACAGATCAGCAAAAGCATCTGCCGGCACATATCTGGCAAAGAGAGCCGACAGGAAAATGCCGAATAAGAAATATATTCCCGTTGCCTTGATATTCCGTAACAGATTCTTTAAGAACCGCATGAACAGATTTGGATCGATATCTCTTGATGCCCCTGGTTCAAATCCGATAAAATCAAAAAAGGATTTTCCTTCATAGAAAAAATGAAGCAGATAACCTGCCATGACACCACAAAAATAACAGGTCACGAGCCTTACCATACATGCCGCAAACCCAAGTGCCACAGAATACATCAGAAGCTGTGGATTCAAAAGCACGCTCGCCATCATAAACGCCGCAAGCCAGTCATCACGCATTCCCTGTCTTTTAAAAGCACCTGCAATCGGTATCGTGCCGTACATCCAGTCAAAACTCGTTCCACCGCTGTGGATATTTCCTTTCCCCTTGGAGGACGCCAGTCCAATCGATGCATTTTTTATCGCACCGCCAAAGCCTGCCATCGCATGCCCCTTAAAATGTGAAAGAATAATATAAGACTTATAATTCTTAAAACTCTTCCCGACATAATTCTTTTTCAGGTGCTTTCCTTTCTTTACCTTGATTGCCATACTGCCCTTTGCATCCACGATATCCACATCAGCAATCTCCGTAAAACCATGTTCTCTCGCTACCTGCCTGTGCATTGCTGTAGAAGAACGATCCCCACCGTATGCCGTGTTACATTCCACGATCGTCCCATCTACTTTTTTGACCAGATCTCCGATCAGCTCCGGACGCAGGTAATTGCTTGCCGGCGGCTCCCCTGTCTATACCTTGACTGCCACCTTTCCTTTTGGTTTCCACCCCGGTTTTTCATATATTTTTACAAGTCCCTCTGCTGAAATATCCGTGGTCATATAAACAACAGACTTTTTCTTAGAATTTTTATTCTGTTTTGTTTTACCGTTCGAAGCAGCCATTACCGCCTTTTTTTCAGAGGATGCCTTTTTAAAGAAACCGCCTTCTGACTGATCCACGATCTTAATTCCTGCTATTATAAAAACAAAAATCGCTGCCAACATAAACAAGGAAATTATTTTCCTGTTTTCTCTCATTTCATTTGTTCCTCCCAGAATGTTACTGCATGGTCAGACCGCCTCTCTGCCCTTGTTCCGTTTCCAAGCCTGAATCCATGCTGTAATCCTTCAAAAACTCTAGTCAATAAAATCTGCAGAAATTAATGTCCAAACAGCCATCCCATGATCTCCTGATCCTTTGCAAAAGTTCCGCCTCCTGCGTGCTGGTCCTTCACACCTCTTGCATCAAAATATGCCTGTTCTTTTATATCCAGTATCAGAACCTCTTCTATCTCCTTTTCAGAAAGTCCCGTCTCCTGATATAATTTCTTTAATTTCCGATATGCACTCTTTACTGGTTCGGATCCGTAGTAGGAATCCTTTTCCCCTATTGCAAAATATAACGGTGTCCTTTCCCGAATCATTCTTTTATAATCTGTCCCATCCCACTGTGAACTGACATGGAGTGCTGCCGTATAAAGCTTAGGCTCTTTTTCAAGAACCAATGACAGGGTTTCCCCGCCACCGGAATATCCATTGATATAAACCTTCTTTTCATTGACCTCATAAGCAGCGAGAAAATATTTTGTCAAGGTAATTGTCTGCTCTGCACTGGTACTTCCCCAGTCATCTAACTGAGGTGCTGCGATGATCATATTTTCGTGATATTTCTGTGCCTCAAAACCGAAATCCTCCCATTTCAGATTCTCGCCGACACCCTGGAAGTACAATCCTTCCCATCCGGGAAGCGTGATAAACAAGGGAACCTTCTTTTTCCCATCGTAGGATTTTGGCACATAGAGGTTATAATGGATTTTTTCTCCCGTTTTTGTAGTCAATACATTATCTAAAAGAAATCCTTTGTAATATTTACTTCCCGGTGTCACCGTGCCAATTTTTTCTGCGGACTGTGCATCTGCTTTATCCTCACTGACTGCCGTATCCCTCCTCTTTTTCACTACATGCACCTTGAACCATTCTTTCTTCCGCTTCCCGTCTTTCTGCTGCCATGATATGGTAACCTTTGCTGTTCCTGTTTTCTTTGCCGTAAGTCTCCCTTTTTTATTTACATTTACAACAGATTTTTTCGATGACCGATAAGAAATCTTTTGAGGAGACCCGTTTGTCTTTAAGGTGATCTTCTTTTTCATTCCTTGCTTTACCTCTATTACCCTTTTCCCGACCTCTTTCTTATCAACGATAATAGAAACAGCATTCTTACTGCTTTTTGCGTATGAAAACGAATATGCACCTAAAAATAGCAGGCCTAAAAAAAAGCAGTAAGCACATTTTTTTATTCCGTTTGACAGATTTTATACTCCATTTCTTCATGACACCACATCCTTATTTATCCTTTATGCCGGAAGCATCAATCCATTCATGTATCCTTTGCTTTGAGTCGCTGTCTCCGATACTGGAGCCGGCAATCGCCAGTCCGGCTAAGACTGTTGCAGCAGGCTCCAGTCCTTTGATCGTGCTATAGGTCCCGCCATCACCACTGCCTGCATGGGTATTAAACGGCAGAATTGTCTTTCCTGAAAGATCATATTGGTCAAAAAATGTATACATGATCATTGGAAGCGTATACCACCAGATCGGATAACCTGAATCTGTCAAGTATAGGACAAAAAAAATTTCAATTTTTTGAAATTTCTCAACACTCCTATTTACCAATAGTTTACCACATCCGGGATGAAAAGAACATTACTTATTTTTCATACCCCTATACCTGATACGCATAGCAACCCCTCCATATCTGGAAACAACCGCCACAGAAACTTTCTCTCTGTAACGGCTGTATGGATTCTTTCCATTGTTATCGGTTACTTGCTTTCGTCCTTTGCCCCTGCCACCACTTCCTCGTCTGCATCGGAGAGGCGGATATACATTGCAAGCCTTCTTCTTTTCATGCCAGTTCCGCCTCCCTCTGTTTCCGTAATTCCTCCAACTCCCTCAGCTCGCTTTCAAAGTTCAGGACGATTTCCATATCCTTACCCTCATTGATAATGACCTTGCGCTCACCCTGACCTTTGCCTGGAAACGGTCCTCTGAAACCCTCTCCGTTTCGATGTCCACACCGAAACGGTCGATCAGGTACGATGCTTTCATCATCCGACAACGGAAAAGTGCTATAAAAAAGTCGAAAAAGTGCTATGATATGACAAAAAAAATATATAAGGTTATTTATGATAGGCTTCTAAGGAACTGTCGCAAAATAAATTGTTGAATCTATTTTCAAAAAACAGGTAATTTATTTTGCGAAGATTCCTAAGGAATCGGTCATAATGAACTTTCCGATTTTGCAAGTTGCAATGCTCTAATTTATGGCATTGTTGCTCGCAAAAACAAGAAAGTTATTAATGACCGGCTCCTAAGTATATTTCAGGAAAGGAGAAACACTATGCGTAAATACCAAAAACCTATTGCAGAGGTCATCAGCACAACCTCCGAGGGAGTATATGCTTCCAGTGGCT
>JAFVAA010000607.1 GCA_017476305.1 Lachnospiraceae bacterium | reverse complement strand
TACAGAGCCAATTATAGCATAATCCCCCTTCAAAAACAACATACGGACAAACGCTCCTGTACCCTGTTCTATCTTTATTTCCTTCCGTTTATTTCCAGTGCATAATAATCTCCCACCAAAAACACTCCTTCCTTCTCATACACCGGAGCATTGTCTGCGATATACACGGAGACCATATCCCCTTCTCTCAGATTTCTGATCCGGCTTTTCACCGGAACCTTTACCACTCCCGTTTCATAAGCCAGATAGAATGACCGGATGCGCTTTCTGAACCCTGCCGTCTCTATCCGGATACATTCTCCCTGAAGACGGACATACTGTCCATACACGCACCGGGAAAAGAACCATATCCCGTTCCCTGTCACCACACAAAAGAACAAAAAGCATGGGAACAGCATATAGGCATCACCTGCACTCCATAGAAAATAAAGGAACAGCAGAAAAAATACAGCACTCCCGCCAGACCGGAGAAGCACCTGCTTTTTTAATGCCTCCGGCAGCTTCTTAAATTTTTCCTTCATTACATCCTCCTTTATACGAACAGAATCCTCTTTTTAGCCAATAAGCCCATCAGGGCAGAGACCACTTCCTCCCGTTTCTCTGCCTGCTCCATCCGGGCTTCCAGAAGATTATCTTCCACATCATCTAAGAGATAAAGCATCTCCACCAGCTTCTGCCTGTTCTTTTCATGCAGAAGATCCTTTTCCGGTTTTACCCCGAACTCTGACAGGAACACAAGCTCTGCGACAGACAGATGGATCCCTGCTTTTTTTATCCATGTATAGATCTGCCTTTCCTTTTCATTCAATCTCGCACTGCTCCTGTCCCCTTCCTTTCTTTTCGCCGGATCACAGACACACCTCGTCAGGATGCGGAACTTTGCCAGACCGTCTGCTTTTTCTTCAGTCTCCACAAGCCCCATATCCCGCAGACCTTGCACTGCCTTTCGCCCTGCTTCGGAATCCGTTACTGCGAAACCATATTTCCCCTTCATCCACATCACCGCTTGAAATCAATACAGATGATATTCCTTTCCGACTCGTATCAGATACACTTCATCTTTTCCGGAACGAATCTGCAGATACCCCTTCGACAGATACATCATTTTCATCACCTCACATTTCTATACTGATTTTTCTTCCACAAAACAATTCCCGGTTTTTTATCCTCTCCTTCCGTAATCATCGTTCAATAAGATTACACGAAGGAGTACTCCGTTTTACAACAAAGAACTTTCATTATGCGATGGCTTTCCACGATCCCTACAGCACATACATCAGAGCCACACATAGCCCGATAATGAAAAAAACGGCAACAAACAGAAGAACGATCTTTTTCACCAGTTCTCCGTCTAATCCCTCACTGTCATGCCCCTCATCTGCCGGAAGGATATCATCATAGTATCCATCATAATCATCTGCATCAGAGAATAACTTCCTTTCCGGATCCTCTGCTTTTTCCGGCAGTTCTGTTTCTTCCGTTTCCGCAGAATATTCTGTCTTTTTGATGTATTCCGTACCTGTTTTTTCCTCATGTAAAGTCTTTCTGCCATTCTGACTGCCGGAATGCGTTCTTTTCTTATCAGATTCCTTTTTACGAGTCATCTGACCACCCTGTTTTTTCTCTCTCTGCTCTTTTTTCTCAAAAGAATCAGCAGGCTTATTTTTTTCTTTCTGCTTTTTCTCCCCTGCCTCCTTTTCTACCACCGCAGGCTTTTCCCTGCTGTGGTATTCCTGTAATGGTTCTCCTGCTTCCTCTGAATCCCTTTTCTTTCTTTTTTCCTGCTTTGCAGGCAGTTCCTTTCCGCATTCTGAACAGAACAGGACTCCTTCCACAATAAGCTCTGCTCCGCAATATGGACAAAATCTCATCTTAAACATTCCTCCCTTCTTAACACCACGGGCAGCATTTCGTACAAATATGTACCAGCCATGCTGCTTTTTTCCATGCAAAAAAGACGGTGAGCTCTATATCGCATAACAGACCACCGTCTTTCTAAAAAAGAGAGGCTTCCAAAAACACTTTTCAGAAACCTCACCCTGCACGAATATAAATGTACCATATTTACATTCTTTTGTCATCGGCTATGGAGTGCCATTTTTGTGCCAATTTTGTGCCAAAGCCGAAAAAATCCCAATAAATACGTAGTTTTTCTTATTTTAATTTTTACCGGATTTTTTCTAAACTTTTCCAGTTGACCATAAAAAACAAATGTTCTATAGTCAATTTACCATTTAGGGAAAAAGAGGGCGGATCACTGCGCACCCTCTCCGGAAAGATCAAACGGATCACTGATGAGAAACGCATGATCCAGATGGAAGACCTCACGGAGATCCCCCTGGAGGACATCGTGAATATCACAGAGGCTCTTTCCCAATGAGCCGAACGATCTCCTTCTCCTCTGCTTCCGGGTACATCTCCCTTACCCTGGCAGAAAGTCTATGCCAGGATTCCAGGGGTGTTTCCTTATATGCTTTCGTCACTTCCTCATACCCCCAGACTGCTTCCGGCGGGAGCATTACCGACACAGGCATTCCGTACTCTGCACCCTTCTTATTGGTGCGCCTGTGGAAATCCACGATCACCAGATAGGTCTGCATCTGGAGTCCGGTCACGATGCCTGGATAATTCTTCTCGCCGCCTTTTCCGAACCCTGCCATTTTTTTCAGTTCGGTCGAAAGGATCTGTCTGTCCGGAAATGTCATGTCACCGTCTGCATCCTTTCCTGTCAAAAGCTCCATGATAAGCTTTTCCCTTCGGTTCGCAAGACCGTCCTCCCACCTTGCATCGAAATCATATCCCTGTCTTCTGTAATTCACAAAATACGGCAGCCATTCCAGACTGATGAAACCTGCTTTTTTATCAAAGAATTTCCCATACACTGCCTGGCGGCTCGCTGCAATGATCTCCCTCCACTCCCATGGATCCTCACTCCTGTCGCCCGTCCACCAAAAATCCGGTGACACATGCTCCTCTGCAGAAAATCCCTGTATCCCGTTTGCAAAAAGAGGCAGGAATCCCACCTCATTGATCCATTCCACCAGTTCCTGCCATGTCCGGATCCGGTAAGGATTGTCCCAGTCCATGCCACGCATGATCCACTCCCCATTCTCATTTCCCATATCAGATTCGACTCCTCTCAATGCATTTTTATTCCTCTCCGATACTCCCAAGCTCCGTATAGATCATTCCTCTTTTTCCCCTGTCGGAACGCATCAGGGAAACCTTATTGATACCGACCGGAATCTTAGACAGGTTTTCCGGAAGCTCCAGGCTTCCATTCCGAAACGAAACCTTTCTGATCAGCGTGATATGCGGAGAAAATTTCTTCCGGTCAAATGGAATCCCATGATCGGAAAGTGCCTTTCTCAGTCTCCGAACATAATTTTCAAGCTCCGTATCTGCCGCCATCTTTAACAGATAAAGTTCCCTTAAATGCCAGAAACCATCTATCTGCAGTGTAACAGGGGAGAATGGGATTTCTTCCATGATATCAAAAACATCCTCCGGATTTCCATATTCACCGATAAATGCGAGTGTCAGATGCAGATTTTCCGGACGGGTGAAATTCCCCTCTGCCCCATTTCTTCTTAAATCTTCCTGTAGTTCCGTCAATGCGGAAACAATCTTTTCATCAAAATTTGCCGCAATAAACAAACGCATAGATTACTCACTCCTCTACTGCTCCTAAAATCTTTTCTATAAGATCCCGCTGCAAAAACTCCGGCTCTTTGTGATAGATACAGATATGTCTGCTGTCACTGCTCCTGTCCGTAAATGCCGGAAACAGGAAGCCAAACTTTGGAATCCCCGGCTCATACTCCCCTAAAAGCGGTGACACTGCACAAATAATAAAATCGTAGACCTCCTCAGAGCCTTCCATCCATGCTTTGTCCGTCCCCTTGACCGGTACATCATAACAGCCATAGAACATAAGGACAGCATAATCCTTATCGGTATGATAATTTTCTGATACGACTTCATAAAAAACATCAAGGAGTGCATCATCCTTTAACCCTTTCTGCTTAAACGCAGATAATAGTTGCCACATACTCTGTTTCCTGTCCTGTCCAGTCGGAAAACGATAGCCCTTCAACTGCTCATTCGTTTCCGAAAATGGAATGGTCTTTGCAATCTCAATATTTTTCTTTGTTTCCACTGCGTCCAGATTTCCAAAATGAACATTAAAGGTTCCGTTATTTATCCCGTCTGCATCAAAATATGCCCCGGCAACCCTGCCAAAGCAATGCCTTTTTAATGTCATCCGCCTGGTCAGTTCCAACATGTCTTCTCTGTTTATTTTCATTTTCCCTTATCATCCTCTCAAACAGAATACTCCTTTTCCGTCTATTCTAATTCACCTTCACCGATACCTCTTTGATATTCTCATGCTCTTTC
>JAFVAA010000606.1 GCA_017476305.1 Lachnospiraceae bacterium | reverse complement strand
CAGGACCTCAGCCACCACCTGATAAAGCTCCTTCGGAATATATTCTCCTAACTCGATATCCTCCAGACTCTTCGCCAGCTTCGCATCCTCATGGATCGGGATATCGTATTCCGCTGCCGTATCTATGATCTTCTCTGCCAGATATCCCTTACCGGTAGCAACAACCTTTGGTGCGACATCTCCCTTTTCATACTCCAGGGCAATGGCAGACTTATCCGCTACGGATTTATTTCCCGCTTCCTTCATCACATCTCTGCCGTATATCTTTTTTCTCTCTGCCATCCAAATATACCTCGATTCTTCCCTGATTTACCATCCTTCTTTTCCAAATGACCGGATCCTGCATTCTCTGGATCACTGCAAAATATTTTTTAAAAATGTCATCCTGTGAATCGGACACGGACCAAGCTCCATAATTTTCTCCCTGTGAAATGCCGAACCATATCCTTTATGCTTCGCAAAGCCATATTCCGGAAAAGCTTCATCATACTCTGCCATCATCCGGTCTCGTGTCACCTTCGCCAAGATACTTGCCGCAGCAATGGAAACACTTCTTTCGTCCCCCTTTATAATTCCCACCTGCTTTGCCCTGATATCCGGTATATGTACTGCATCCACGAGCAGGAGATCCGGTTTCACGCTTAAACGCTCCACGGCCTGACGCATGGCTTCACGCGTCGCTTCCAGGATATTGATTTCATCAATTCTTTTTTCCGAAACGATTCCCACTCCCCATGCAATCGCTTTTTCCGTGATTTCATCATATAAAAGCTCCCTTTTTTTCTCACTGACCTGTTTCGAATCATTTAAATATAAAATTTCTGCATCCTTTGGTAAAATACAGGCTCCCGCTACCACAGGCCCCGCGAGCGGTCCTCTTCCAGCCTCATCAATCCCGCATATATAAGAGTATGCACTATATTTCCTTTCGAAAATACGCATTTCCTCCAGACGTGCCCGCTCCGATGCAAGCTCTTTCTCAGCCTTCCTATATTTTTTTAAAAGAGACTGCACGCCCTTCCTCTCATCTTCCTGATACCTGGAAAACAGCCCTTCCCTTTGTTCAATAGGAGTATTTTCGAATTCCTCCTTTATTTTCTGTATCGCAACCATAAAAATCTCCTGCTCCCGTTTATCAAAAAAACATTTTCCCACAACGCATCAAAGAAGTTCAGCAGTTACATTTCTTCTTCCATATCCGGACGCTCTAAAGTAAATAAACCTATCTTTCCAGCACGAAAATCATCTACCAGACACCTTGCCGCTTTATCAGGATCATATTCTGCGCCGGTCTTTACGAACCCTCTTTTTTCCGCAATCCTTTCTAAAAGCACTGCAGAATCTTCACTATTCTCTATCTCATAAAAATCAGCGATCCTTCCCGCATATTCCTTTTCCAGATACCCGATCAGCAGCCTTCCAAGCTCATAAATGTCATATAACTCATCCTTGATAGAGCCTATGTATGCCAGACGAAGTCCCACATTCTGATCCTCGAACTTCGGCCATAAAATTCCGGGCGTATCTAAAAGCTCCGTGGTCTTATTCAGACGAATCCACTGTTTTCCCCTGGTCACTCCCGGCTTATTCCCGGTTTTGGTACAGGCCTTTTTCGCAAAGCTGTTTATGAAAGTAGATTTCCCCACATTCGGAATTCCCACAATCATCGCACGGATCGGACGATTTAAGATTCCCCGTTTCCTGTCCCGTTCGATTTTTTTCTCACAGGCCTTTCGAATCACCTCCTGCACTTCCCGGATTCCGGTTCCTTTTTTCGAATTTACCTTCGTTACAAAGAAACCTTTTTCTTCATAGTATTCTATCCATCGCTTCGTCAAAGCAGAATCTGCCAGATCATATTTATTCATCAAAAGGATTCTCGCTTTTCCGTTTGCAAGGCTGTCAATATCCGGATTTTTACTGCTATACGGTACTCTGGCATCCACTAACTCTACAATCACATCAATTAGCTTCAAGTCCTCCTGCATCGCGCGCTTTGCCTTTGTCATATGCCCCGGATACCATTGAAACTGCATATTCTTCCCTCATCTTTCTATTTTACGTTTTTCCCGAAGCGGAATCTTTCCCACTGCTTTCCATCTCATCTTTTCATAAAGCAGAATCCTGCGCACTGCTTTCCATCTCACCTTTTCACGAAGCAGAATCCTGCGCACTGCTTCCCTTCTCGTCTTCTTCGGAAAAAGCATCCAGGAAATTAACAAACTCCATCGTATTCAAACGAAACCATGCCTTCCCCAGGATATTTTCCCGAAGTACATTTCCGATGTTTGCATTTCTGCTGTCTTCCCCGTTATTTCGATTATCACATAAGAGAAAATACTCATCATCTTCCAAAGTGATTTCCTCTAAAGCCAGACCACCATTTTCCATTCTGGGAAAAGCAAATTTTTCCTTCAGCTTTTTCCCATCAATGTAAATTCTGCCATCCCGAATCCTCACACGTTCTCCCGGCAGGCCAAGAACCCGCTCCACACTATAGTAGTTATGCTCTGTTCCACTTTGCTTTACGATAACAATATCATTCCTCTTGACCCTTCCGATCCGGTAAACGAGCTTATTCACCAAAATCCGATCATCCTTGATCAGTGTCGGTTTCATTTCATGACCGGTCACCGTATAAACCTCAAACCCGTAGTGAGTCAAAAGGAATGCCAGAAAGATTACCAGCGCCGCTTCGCCAATCGTAAGCAAAATCTGAATGATCAGCTTCTTTTTCGCACCTCTTTGGGATTCTAAATCAAAATCATATTTCATGAAGCATCTGCTCCTAACTGATAATCCTTAAGCGTCCGAAGTGCATGCTTCGCAAGGATGCACTGAAAATGTTCTTTACAATACTGCTCTGCAAACGGCTGCTTAATCTGATGATCTGCATATTCGAGAATTTCCTCGCATAACATCTGGTACTCCTCTAAACGCAGTTTTCCCTTTTTCAAAAGCAGATAATACCATCCCGTCTTTTTGTCCTTATACAAACGGCTCGGAATACTTTTCTGCAGCTCGATCTGAAGGGCAAAGCTCTCCACAGAATCAAAATTCTTGAAGCAAAAGAGCTTCGGCTTTGAATGAAGCTTCTTCCCTGCCCCCTGACTACTTCCCTGTTTCGCGGTCTTTTCAGATTTTTTCTGCCTGGATGTCATTCCCTGCACAGAATCTTCACTAGTCGCTCCGACTTCCTCGATTGCACTCCCCTCAGAGTAATTTTTCGCCACAGTCTCATCTAACATGCCCGCCAGATTCTGTAACTGGTTCAGCATATTCTGGAACCCATCGTCTCCTTTCTCCGAAAACGTGATGACAAGAGAATCATCCGGAAGCCGCATAAGCTGCATAGAAACCATTCCGCTTTCTGATTCATAGCCAACCTCCTCCTCGGCATGCTCCACCAGCTGCTCTAAAAAATCCCTCGATTTTTCCTGATTAGTAAAGAAATCCTCGATCCTAAGACCGTACTCATCCATCTCCTCCACAGAAATATGACACTGTATCATATTTTTCCCTATCCTCTCAAATTCCATACGAATCCTCCTACTTAAAAATTCTACTCTTTTTTCGACTCTTATTTTATGTATGCTATACATGGTACGATCGAATGCACCATTGCATTCTATTTTAATGATTCCTTTCCCATCTGTCAACAGAAACTATCTTCCACAAAACAGACAATGATAAGTTTCCTGTACTAATGGAACACCCGCATGACACCAATGACATTTTTCCGCACAGGGCTGATGACAACTTTCCCGATACCGGACCTTGCTTCGATCATTTTTCCATTTCCCAGATAAATGGATACATGTCCCTGATAATAAAGGATGTCCCCCCGCTTTTTCTCCCGAAACTTTATGTGTTCAAATTTGGGATTCTGCCAGAATTTTTTTGTCGTATACTCGTTTTCAGGGAAAGCATAGACATGAGAGCCGGAAGGAAGCGGACTGATTCCGGCTGCATACAGTGCCTGT
>JAFVAA010000605.1 GCA_017476305.1 Lachnospiraceae bacterium | reverse complement strand
TCCTACTGCCTCTGCCATCGCCTGCGTATTTCCTGACTGTGACCAATAAACTACATACATATCCCATTCTCCTTTCGCTGTTTAAATTTTTTCTTAGGAACTGTTAATAATCAAAAGAAATTAACCGCTCCTCAACAGTATTAGTCCATAGAAGTTAGATTTAACTCATTTCAATTAGACATTACTAACTTCCAACTAAAAATATACCTCCTGCGTTCGCTTCCGTCAAGAGGTATAAATGATAATATTTACAAATAACACCAGTCCTGTATGGTAAGCATTGCTTCCGCCCGAAATACTTAATGAAAGGACGCAGCATGTGAAAACAGGGAATGCAGCCCGGTCTTTTTCTACCAAATAAACTCTGCCAGTTCATAGATCAGCTTTTCCGTCTTCTCCCAGCCAAGGCATGGATCTGTGATGGATTTTCCATAAACCCCATCTCCGATGCTCTGTGCGCCATCCTCCAAATAACTCTCAATCATCAGGCCCTTTACCATATTTTTTACTTCTTTCGCATGATTCTTGCTATAGACCACATCCTTCGCAATTCGAATCTGCTGCATAAAATCCTTATCGGAATTGGAGTGGTTCGTATCCACGATCACGGCAGGATTCAAGAGTTCTCTCTCCTCATAGCTATGCGCCAGATGGATCAAATCCTCAAAATGATAATTCGGAATATTTCTTCCGAATTTATCTACATAACCACGTAAAATACTATGCACCAGAGGATTTCCGGTCGTCTGGACCTCCCATCCCCGATAAACAAATCTCTGGGGATTCTGTGCTGCCACGATAGAATTCATCATCACAGAAATATCTCCACCGGTAGGATTTTTCATGCCGACCGGAATTCCCAGACCACTTGCTAAAAGTCTGTGTCCCTGATCCTCCACCGATCTCGCCCCGATTGCCACATAGGCAAGAAGATCCGACAGATACCTGTGATTCTCCGGGTAGAGCATCTCCTCCGCACAGGTAAAACCGGTTTCCCGGATCACACGTGTATGCATTTCACGAATCGCTATGATCCCCGCCAAAAGATTTTCCTCCTTCTCCGGATCCGGCTGATGAAGCATTCCCTTGTACCCAATGCCGACAGTGCGGGGTTTATTTGTATATACACGAGGAATCATATACAGCTTATCCTTTACCTTTTCCTGCACCGCCGCAAGACGGGTAACATAATCAAGCACTGCATCCTCGTTATCTGCAGAGCATGGACCAATGATCAAAAGGAACCTGTCATCCCTTCCCTCAAAGATCTTTTTGATTTCTTCATCTCTTTTCTCTTTGATACCCTTGATTTCCTTACTAAGCGGATATTTTTCTTTAATTTCTTCGGGAGTAGGAAGCTCCTGAATAAACTGCATCTGCATTTCCATAATCTTTTTCCTCCAACATTTTTTCATGAAAATAATAGCACATATTTTTCATAAACGCAAACAATACCCTAAAAAAAGAAAGGAAATTCTGCCTTATGCAGGTTAGATTTCACACAGCAATGTCATCTTACCGGGTAATAATGGAGAATCAGAAAAAGCTTAGTTCAGTGCCTCGCTCAGTACCTCTAAATTTTCTGTCATCCTCTGTAAATAGGTCACTCCCCGTTCCACATCCTCAGAGGTCGTAGACTGTAAAGAATCCATCGTAAGAATCTTCTGATTTTTTGACTGTGTATTTTCTTTAATGGTATCTGCGATCTTATGCTCTGTCCCCTCTATGGTAAGAATGCTTCCCAGGCTCAGTTCATCCACCTTATTGGCCAAAAAAGTAATCGTCTCAAAGCTTGCTTCCGTTTCTGCTGAACAACCCACAAATGCTGCATAGTAGTTCAAACCATAATCATCTGCCATATAGCGAAATGGAAATCTGTCTCCAAATAGTACAGTCTTTTCCTTTGCAGCAGAAACTGCCGTTCCGTACTCCTTATCTAAAGAAGCCAGCCTTTCACTATATGCCTTTTCATTTTCTTCATATGCCTTCGCATGATCCGGATCTATTTCCCCCAGGGTATCTGCAATCTCTTTACACAGCTTCTGCGCATTTTTTAAAGAAAGCCAGACATGCTCATCATACTCTGTTTCCTCTTCCACAGATTCTTCCTCCCCTTCTTCTGCTTCCATCCCCTCGACAACCTCTTCCTCTTTTATCCCATCTCCCAAAACCTCTAAAAGATCGATCACCTTCAAATCCTTATTTACAGCTTCTTGGAGTGCCCCCTCCACCCATTCATCAGATTCTCCACCTACATAGATAAAAAGATCGCACTCTGAAATTTTCATAATATCCTCTGTCGTCGGCTGAAAGCTATGCAGATCCACACCGTTTTTAAGAAGCATGGTGAGATCCGCTTCTTTTATCTGCTCCCCCAGGATTTCCCGTACCCAATCGTATTCCGGAAAAATCGTTGTCACGATTTTTAGCCCTTTCCCACCGGTTCCCCCTTTTGAAGCATTTGCACCCCCGCAAGCCGTCAAACTCCCTAACATCATCACAGCCATAAGACAAAATGTAATGATTTTATTCCATCTGCTCTTCACGTTCCTGATCCTCCATTCCCATATCTGATAAAATTACTGTTTCCATCCTCAATTTGAAAACCGTTTTCAATTTTATCATAGCAGTTTTCATTTGTCAACATGAATTTGAAAACGTTTTTCATTTTTTCGCTGCAATTCCGGGCACTCCCACAGTGCACCAAAGGAGTTTTGCAGATAGAAGCCATTTTTTTCTTTCCCTTCTGCGGATAATATGGTATAGTAAACGCATTAAATAATGCATTTACTATCATGCTCCGCAAGGATGCAAAGCTGTAAAATCAGAGAAGGAGGAAAAGTTCCATGGACAGAAATGAAATCATGGTGATCTATGGGGAAAAGCTGCACGAAATGACTCTGGAGCTTTTAGAAAAAGCAAATTTAGCAAAACACATCTCAGAAAAAGGGGAAAAGCTCTTTCCTGTCCGAAACAGCATAGAGAAAAGTCAAAAATGTCCTCCCGTCCGCATCGGAATCAAGCCAAATCTCATCGGGACAATCCCCGCCGAAAACGGAGCCACCACACACGCTGAGATCATCTCCGCTCTGGTAGAATATCTTCAAAAGAATGAGTTTCATCAAATTTTGATTTTAGAGGGTTCCTGGATCGGCGATAATACAAAACATGCATTTATTTAAATAAACTGATTTGTGCTGCCTGTTCTGCCTGCTATGCCAATCTGATCCAGGCTCTTGCCAGATTGGAGGACGCCGGAAAATTATCTGAATTTCCTGAAAAATACTTTGCCATCGGTCAGGGATTCCAAAAAGCTTCGAGCCTGAAAGAACAGCAGTATGATAATAAAATCGGAATCGGGAATTGTACAAGAGCACTAAAAACAAATATACCCGGATGTCCGGTAAAAGCAACAGATATTCTAAATGATATTGGAATCACGGAAAGGAGCATGTAGCATGAACAAAAACAGAAACGAAAATGCGTCTGCGAAATATCTGATGCGCGCCTGGATTTCTCCCTTCCCGGAGAAATCTGTTTTTCAGATTCTTTCAAAAAATCTGATTGGCAATAATATCGGAAACCTGCTGTTTCCTTACGGTATCAGCCGGGTACTTATGACAGGGCATACTACGATCAGAACCATGGCCATTTCAAAGGAAATCAGCGAAAGACAGGTACAAAAAATCAATGAGACCTATGATGCTTTTCTGATCCCATTGGCCAACGCCTTTCGAACCGGCTTTATAGATGAGCTGAAGCAGACTACCGCATTCGTAAAAAAGCTGAACATCCCTTGCATCATTATCGGTGCAGGCGCACAGGCACGCCTGGGAAAAGAGGTAAACAACCCTGAATTAGAAAGTGCGGTACGGGATTTTATAAATGCAGTTCTCGAAAAATCGTCTCTCATAGGATTACGCGGTGAATTTACAGCAGACTACCTGACGAAAATGGGATATATTCCGGAGAAGCACTTTACTGTAATCGGCTGTCCATCCCTCTATCTGTACGGAGAAGCACTGCCGGTGCCGGAACCAAAAGAACTGTCCCGGACTTCCCTCGTCAGCATGAATTCAAAAATGCAGCTTCCACAAAAATTTCATGATTTCATGTTTCGAAGTATGAAAAAATTTGAAAACTGCTGTTATATTCCACAAGTAATTCATGAGATTCGCCATATGTACTATCAGGCACCGATTCCGGATGGATTCGTAAAAAAAATACCTCAGAATTATCTTTTAGCAGATAGAACGAAGGATCCGGCCTTTCCAAAACCCATCAGCTTCGTAGATGCCGCCACCTGGCTCTCTTTTCTGGAACAGAGAGAGTTTTCCTTCGGAAGCAGAATTCACGGAAATATTGCTGCGATTCTGGCAGGCATCCCGGCATTTATCATTGTATCCGATGAAAGGATCAAAGAACTGGTCACTTACCATCACATTCCGCACCTGATGATGCAGGATTTGGATGAAAGAACAGATATTTTCGATTTATATGAGAACGCGGATTTTTCACAAATCAACAAATATCATAAAAAAAATTACGAACATTATGTGGATTTTCTTCATGCAAATAACCTGACCACTTCCTTTGAAAATCAGGAAGAAAACAGTATTCTTCCATTTGACCGGATAAAACAGGCGCATACTCCGCTTCCTGCTCTGACAGCTTACTCAGATGCTTCCGGTCCCGGAAAGCTGCGCCGTGATATGGAATATAATATTCCCAAAAAATACCTGAAAAAATTAATCCACAAATAGGGCAGCTTCTCCTCGGCAAATAAGAAGTGCGTTTCGTTTCATCCGCTCCTTCTGACCAGTTCCTCCGGCAGCTCTTTTAAAATCATCTGCTCCAGTTTTTTTGCATCAATCGGTTTGGAAAGGAATCCTCGGAATCCCGCTTCTATGTAACTTTCCTTCGCTCCCGCCACTGCATTTGCTGTCAACACATAGACCGGTGTGTCAGCATTCGGAGAATCCTTCATGCCCTGCAGACGTTTTAAAATCTCCAGCCCGTCCATCTCCGGCATCATATGGTCTAAAAATATGATGTGAAATTTTCGCCTTTCCGCGATGGCAAGGCAGTCCTTTCCACTGATTACAGGAGTGATTTTCACCTTCGTTTCCTTCAAAAGATTACAAAAAACCTTTAAATTCAATTCATTGTCAT
>JAFVAA010000604.1 GCA_017476305.1 Lachnospiraceae bacterium | reverse complement strand
TGGAAGCCACATTTTCCAGAACACTTTCCGGCGTATCTTTTTCTGAGATTTCCCTGAGATCATCGATCAGTGAAAGAAAGACCTCTTTTCCGTTTAAGCCATACAGGTCAGAAGGAAGCGCCCGGATCGCGATCGTCTGGTCTCCAAACGGTTCTGCTTCAAACCCAAGCTTTTCAAATGCGTCATGGCAGCGCCAGAAGCGTTCATACTCCTGTACGGACAGCTGCAGAATGATGGGCGGATTGATCTGCTGTGCATGGAACGACCGCTCCCGAAATGAGTGCATGGTCTTTTCAAACAGGACTTTTTCATGTGCCGCATGCTGGTCGATCAGATACATATTATCCTCATACTGTAAAATCCAGTAGGTAGAAAAAACCTGACCGATGATTTTTATCTCTTTTTCAATTTTCCCGGAAAGAAGCCCTTCCTCAAATAAAGTTTCCTGCTTACTCTCTAAGACCGGATACATGTTCTGCGGCACTTGCTGTACCTCTGCCACATCCTCACTTTCTACGCTGTCCTCCTTCGCTCTGCCCGCTTTCTCTTTCTCTGACACTTCCTTCAAACTGCCTTCTAACTCCGTCACCGGTGCTGTTCTCAGCGGCACTTCCGCCACGCTTTGCCTCTCCTGCTTCATTTCGTCTCTATATCCAGTGTCTCTCTCTGGTGATACGTTCTGCACACGTTCCGTATTTTCCACCTGTTTTTCCCCATAGAAAGGCTTTTCCTCCGATACTCCTTCCCGTATGGCAGGTTTTTCCCGTGTCTTCGTTCCTATACCTTCCTTTTCCCGCCTGTTCTTTTCAAACGGTTCAAAACCAGTCCTCTTCTCGTACTGCTTTTTCTCCTCCTTTTCACGAAGTTCTTCCTCCTTCGTCCGAAAAGTCACCTCCGGGATGAGTTCCCGATATTTTAAAGCCTCTGAAATCCCCTGGAACACACTGTCATAAATCTCTTTCTCCCCGTGAAAGCGAAGCTCCATCTTCTGCGGATGTACATTGACATCTATCTGCTCCGGTTCGACAAAAAGCTGTAGTGCGGTAAACGGATATCTGTGCTGCATCGTATATGGCTCATATGCCTGCTCGATCGCATGATTGATGAGATTGCTTTTAATATACCGCTCGTTAATAAAATAATTCATCATCGCCCGGTTTCCCCTGGACACCACGGGCTTTCCTAGAAACCCCTGAATCCTGCACAGATCCTCCGCCCGGTCGATGTCGATAAGATTGGAGGTAATATCCCTGCCATAGATATGTTAGATGACATCCTTTAGATTTCCATTTCCGGATGTACTAAGCTTCTGCTGCTTCTGCTGGATAAACCGAAACGAGATCCGCGGATGGGACAGAGCCATCCTCTCCATAAGGCTGCTTATATATCCTGCTTCCGTCTGTGCAGTCTTTAGAAACTTTAATCTGGCAGGCGTATTATAAAAAAGATTTCTGACCAAAAATGTAGTGCCATCCGGACAGCCTGCCCCGGAAAGCTCCTTTTCCTCC
>JAFVAA010000603.1 GCA_017476305.1 Lachnospiraceae bacterium | reverse complement strand
CGCCCTGTTTTACCGGGAGTAAAAAGAATGGTGTCCCTGACGGCTTCTGTCTGCCGGGCGGGTGCGGCATCGGGGTTAAATAATCTCTGTAACATGCTGCGGACACTGGTGCTTAATGCGCTGATCCTTCATGGTCTGGGCACAGAGGCAGCCAGTGAGTTTGCAATCGCCTGTTCCCTGATCTCGTTTGCCTCGGCATCTGTGTATGGATGCGGACAGACGGTGGCGCCTTTGATCGGTGTTTTTTACGGAGAGCGTGACCCGGTCAGCATGAAAATCCTTATGAAAAGAACGATCTGGTATAGTGCAGTGATCCATGGCATTCTTTTTTTACTGACGATTCCGCTTGCCGGTATGCTTGCACATGCCTTTGGGATGACGGATCCCCGGATGATTTCTGAAGCAGCAGAGGCTGTGCGGCTTGCTGCACTTAGTCTTATACCGGCTGCGGTCATGAATGTATTTATTTATTATTATACTGCAGTTGGGGAGAACAAGATCGCACTGGTACTTACTTTTTTCCGGTCTTTTGGACTCGTGGTGCTTTTTGCCGTGCTCCTGTTTTCCATAGGGGCAGGAAGATGGTATATGGTTTCATTTGCTGCCGGAGAGGTCGTTTCTTTTGGATGTATGATGCTTTTATGTGCCGGACGGAGGAAAAGACAGCCGGAAAAGAAGGGACTCCTGCTGATCGATGAGTCAAAGAATGAAGGGGAGGTTCTGCTTTCCTTCTCGGTTTCCGGTGATAAGGATGGTGCTGTGGATGCTTCCGAAAAGATGGCTCTTTTCTGTGATGAAAATGAGATGGAACCACGGCTTTCGATGATGCTGCCGCTTGCCCTGGAAGAACTTTTAGTGGTACTTGGCGAGCATTGTCTGGCAGAAGATAAGAATCAGTATGCAGATGTGAGGATCATGATCCACAAGGATGGAGTTTTGCTGCGCATACGCTGCGGCGGGGTGCTGTTTGATCCGATGGAGTGGTATCATAAAAGAAAAGAGAGTATGTCAAAAGAGGAACTGTTAGCAGATGATACACTAGGAATCCGTATGATCGATGAAAAAGCAAAATCGATTCTATTCAAGCGTACATTAGGAGTAAATAATCTGATCGTGGAATTTTAGAAAGAGTGGTGGCAGGGAGATTGGGAGATTTATGAAACATTTAGATTGCTTACATATTGTGTCGGAACGTGTGGTTCTGAAAAATCAGAAGACTGGGAAAGAGGTGGAATTTCTTCTTCGTCCTTACCGGAAGGGGGATGAGGATGGAATTGCGGAGTGTGTAAAGGGAGAGTACGGGGAGAGTTATTTTAAACCCCAGTTTTATGATAAAGATCAAATCATAAAAAATGCGGAAAGTATGCGCTATGATTTTTTTGTGGCACAGGCAGAGGGGAAAATCGCCGGGATGGAAATATTTTCGTATTTCCAGTCAGGCGGAGATGACTATGTGGAACCGGCATCCCAGATACTAAGCAGGGAGTTCAGGGGGTATGGTCTTTCTAAGGTCATGGTGAAGTATACCTTCCGGATCCTGGAAAAGTTAGAGCCTTCTGCGAACTTTGTGCATGCCGTCACCTTTCATGCGTTTACGCAGAGCACCTGTGAGCGTATGGGCATGGTGCCTGTCGGTTTCCGGCTTGGCCGTTTCCTGACAGAGCGGATGGTAAACAGTTACCCGAAAGGGAGATGTGATAAGTATTCCGAGGGCATCCTGATAAGGCCGGTCAGGAAAAAGGATGCAGGAACGGTCTATCTTCCAAAGGAACTGTATGCATACGGGAAAAAAATATATGACCGTCTGGGCATCTGGTATCAGATCAAAACGGAACCGGAGGGAGATGTAGCTCCCTGTATGGAAAAAGGGGAATATTCTATCACAACGGATGAAAAACAGTGCTTTACCAGTGTGAATATCATACAGTATGGGAAAGACCTGAAAGATCGTATGGAAGAACTGATACGGGATTACCGGAAAGAAAGGTACTGGTGCATACAGATTGTTCTCTGCTGTGATGACCAGACTGTATTCCGGCAGTATGAACAGATGAAAGAAATTGGCTTTTTCTTTACCGGATTAAAGCCGCTATGTGGAGCCCATGAGCAGTTTTATATGCAGTGGCTGGATGATTGGGAGCTCTGTATGGAGGATTATGTCCTGACGGATAGTTTTAAAGAATTAAGGGCAGATATATTATCGTTTTATGAAAAAAGGAGGGGATTTCCAGAATGAAAAAAAAGAATTCTTTACAGGAGAAAGCAGCCAGAATCGTCATTATCCTGACAGAGGGATCACTGATCATCATATCGATCATATTATTTATTCTGATATTCCGCCTCAGGGGAACTTTTATCCGTTCCGGCAATGAAGCAGGAAATGAAGCAGGGAAGATCTCATCTGCTGCCATGACAGATCAGATGAAAGGCAGTCTCCTGCAGCTGGCGGAAGGAAAGGCAGATCTGGCGGATAAGGCACTGGAGGAATTTCAGGATTCCGTTCAGACTGTGGCTGATACCGTATCCCATATCTATAACAGCATGGATGAATACGATAACCGCTCGGTGCCTCTTCCGGATGCATCAAAGGATGGAGAATTATCGCTGCAGCTCCTTTTTTCCGAAAAAACGGATACGTCCGGGGCAGATGTCAGGAATGAACTTGGAAAGATAGCAAATGCGCAGGATACGCTTCTTGCTGTCAATAAAAATGATCCGAATATGGTTTCAAACTATATTGCCACAAAGACAGGGATCATGATACAGGCAGATTATATTTCAGCAAAAAAGTTTGATGAAAATGGAAATATCATGCCCTATGAGGCATCTGAACGCCCATGGTACCAGGGGGCTTTTGAGTAAGGAGCACCTTATTTTACCTCACTCTCCAGGGATGCCCATACATCGGGAATCGGCATCATGTGCGGGGTACCGTTTTATCAGGGAAAGACCATCATGGGGGTTGCCGGTGCGGGCATGTATCTGGATGAACTGCAAAAGGCAGTATTAAATACGAAGATAGGGAAAAATGGTTATGCATGTATGATCGACGGGGAGGGAAAGGTGATATTTTCCTCCGGGAGCGGTGAGACTTTTTCCGCTGATCCGGATACTTTGACTGATCTGAGAAAGAGTGAGAAAAAGGAGCTTTCGGAGTTAGTTTCAGCTGCCGTGAACGGAGAGAAAGGAGTTGCCCTGTTGGAATTAGATGGGGTATCCTGTTACATAGCCTATGCACCGCTAAAAACAGTCGGATGGACATTTCTTACCGTGATTCCGGAGCAGGAGGTAAATGAGCCGACACAGAGTCTGATGGCATCATTGCACGGTTCCACGGATAAGATGGTGGAATCTTCAAACCGTCAGATTCGCAGTATGATTTTTGCCGTTATCATTCTTATCGTGATCCTGTCTGCCTTTTCTTTTCTTTCTTCCAAAAAGGCGGCGGAAATTTTAGTACGCCAGATGAAGGAGCTGACGCTCCGTGTCCAGAAGATCAAGGGAGATGATCTGAATTTTGAATGGGAGGAGAATACGGGAGATGAGATTCAGATTCTTGCGGATGCTTTTACTTCCATGACGGTCAGGATGAAACAGTATATCAGTGATATCACGACGATCACAGCAGAAAAGGAGCGTATCGGGGCAGAACTGGATCTAGCCACAAAGATTCAGGCGGATATGCTGCCAAATATATTTCCGGCATTTCCAGAGAGGGAGGATTTTGATATCCATGCATCCATGACCCCGGCAAAAGAGGTAGGCGGAGATTTCTATGATTTCTTCCTGATCGATGATGACCACCTTGCCATTGTCATGGCAGACGTGTCAGGAAAAGGAGTACCGGCGGCACTGTTCATGATGATGTCAAAGATCCTGATCAATGATGTTACGATGATGGCGGGACCGGATGCTTCCCCGGCAGAAGTGTTAACGAAGGTAAATGAAACGATCTGCCAGAATAATAAGGAAGAGATGTTCGTGACGGTATGGCTTGGAATCCTGACGATTTCCACCGGACATGTCGTGGCGGCGAATGCCGGTCATGAATATCCGATTCTGAAAAAAGCGGATGGAAAATTTGAACTTTTTAAAGACAAGCATGGATTTGTAATTGGCGGCATGGCAGGCATGCGGTATAAGG
>JAFVAA010000050.1 GCA_017476305.1 Lachnospiraceae bacterium | reverse complement strand
GAATAAATTGTGTTATAATCATTGATGATATTTATACAACAGGCAGTACAATAGAGGCTTGTTCAAGAGCACTTAGGGCTTTTGGCATTAAGAAGATTTTTTTCTTATGTGTGTGTACAGGTCAGGGAGATTAGGAGGACGACTATGGATGTAAGAAATTGTAAAAGATGTAACAAATTATTTAATTACACAGGAGACTCGAAAATGTGTCCTGCATGTAATAAGGAGATGGATGAAAAGTTTTTTGAAGTACGCGACTACATATACAAAAATCCTTCGGCACCGATGCCAACGGTAGCGGAAGACTGTGATGTTCCAATTCAGCAGATCAAAAGATGGGTGAAGGAGGAACGACTGAGCTTTTCAAAGGAGTCTGGTATTTCAATGCAGTGCGAGAACTGTGGAAAGTCAATTCTTACGGGAAGATATTGCAAGGAATGCAAAAGTACGATGACGGAGAAGTTCACCAGCTTTTATCAGGAGAAAAAGCCTGAGAATAAGCCAGGTCAGCCAAGTTCAAATGGAAAGATGCGTTTTATAGGTAACCAGTAAATAAATGCACCAGAGTACATACGAGCAACAATGGGGGTGACTTGTTGACGAATAGTGAGGTAAAACAGATATTTGATGCATCGTTTTTAGATATTACAAAAAAACTGGTTCGTTTAGAAGTTTCCAGAATGGATAAAATAGAAGATGAGCAGAAGGATTCTCTATTTATTCAGGGCTACAGGGATAAGATCGAAACGAAGGGAGCTGTGAATACTACTGTTATTTGTCAATTCCCGAAGCCGTTGTTTCAGTATATTATCAGTACGATGCATGGAGGGACATCGCCGGCCGAGGAGGAAATACCACTATATGTGAATGAATATATGAATATCATCTGCGGACATGCGATTTCCAAGATCAATAATATTACAAAGACAAAGTCCAGGTTATCCGTTCCGGAGTTTTATGGGGAAGAAGAGCCTTTGGATTTTTCAGCAGAAAGAGATAAGGAACAGTACCTGGCATATGAGTCTCCTTATGGAGTCCTGCAGGTATATTTGTTCATAGAATGAGCAGCTTCGGATATAGAGCTTCCGGGAAGGCTCAGAATGAGAGGGAGGTAGATTTGATGTCAGCGACGACAATCCTTGTAGTAGATGATTCGCCCTTTGCTTCACAGCAGATTAAAGATATCGTAGAGGGCAACGGTTATAAGGTAGTGGGCTATGCAAAAAATGGAGAGGAAGGAATTCGGTTATTTGATGAATTAAAGCCGGACATTACGATTTTAGACATCATTATGCCGGGAATTGATGGTCTGGAGACGGCAGAGATAATTTTAAAGAATGCTCCGGATGCGAAAATCATGATGTTAAGCTCTTTATGTGATGCAGGAACCTTAGAGGAGGTCAAGAGCATTGGCCTGAAATATCTGGTTCCGAAGCCATGGGAGGATGAGGTTTTGCTTGCAACCTTGGAAATGTTGGTGAAAAACTAAAAGCAGGAGTTTTTAGGGGCTGTTGCAGTGACGAAATGAAATTATGGAAAGGGAGTTGCTGCATGGCTCCTTTTCTGTAAATAGTTACACAAAAAAATATTGACGAAACCTAACATTATATTTTATACTCTTGTATGGGTGTTTATAGCTGCAGCTTCCATATGCATGTGAAGTGTAACTGTTTATGCTCCGGAAGCGTAATGTTCCAGATGAAAAAGTCTGGATTGGATATTCTTTCAATCAGGAGGTTTGGATGAAAAAAGTGAAAGTGATCGCAACAGCAGCTGCTTATCCGGAGCAGGTTGTTACGAATGATGATCTGGCGAAAATTGTTGATACAAGTGACGAATGGATTTCGCAGAGAACCGGAATTAAGGAGAGAAGAATTTCATCAGGGGAGAATACTTCGGTGTTCGTGATAGAAACTGCCAGAAAGCTGTTAGAGCGTGCCGAAGTTTCGGCAGAGGAGATCGACCTGATCATAGTGGCCTCTGTCACGCCTGATTATGGAACGCCGTCTTTGGCATGCATGGTGCAGAAAGCACTCGGCACAAAAAATGCCGTATGTTTCGACATCGTAGCTGCCTGCAGCGGTTTTATGTTTGCACTGAGTACAGCGGATAAGTTCATCAAGGCGGGAAAATACAGGAATGCCATAGTGATTGGAGGAGAAACCTTATCCAAGATCGTAGACTGGTCTGACAGGAGTACCTGTGTGCTGTTTGGAGATGGTGCAGGCGGTGCCTATATTGAAGAGACCGATGAGGGGGGATTGCTCCGGGAAAACATAGGAACCGAGGGCGAGTGCTATGAAATCCTGACCGAGGGGTATACCAGATGTGCCAATGCCTTTAATGATATAGAGTCCTACCAAGATCCGAGATGGTATGTATTTATGAATGGACGGGAGGTATTTAAGTTCGCTACGAAAAAGGTGATCCAGAGCATCAGGCAGGTATTGGATGAGGAGGGGCTTCAGGCTGAGGATATCCGGTATTTCATACCGCATCAGGCGAACGCCAGGATCGTAGAGGTGATTGCCAAAAAGCTAAATGTTCCGTTCGACAGATTCGAAATGAATATGGAACGCTTTGGAAATACCTCTTCTGCGAGCATTCCAATTGCATTGAATGAGTTAAATGAAAAGGGACTTTTGGAACGGGGGGACAAGATCATGCTGTCCGGATTTGGCGGTGACATGACATGGGCTACTGTGCTGATTGAGTGGTAGCAGGATGGATACATAAACTGAGTATACAAAGGTTGTATAGTCAGTGTGTATATAAAATGCAGGCAAACGCAGCAGGAAAACTGCCGCTCCATAGCGGGCACGATGTCCTGCGGGTGTTTGGCATTGTAAGGAGTATCACAATAAAAATTCAGGAGGAAAGAACTATGGGAAATGGAGAAATCTTTGAGAAGATCAGAGAAATCATTGCGGAGCAGACGGGGAGAGATAAGGAAGAGATCACGATGGAGACAAATGTGAAAGAGGATCTTGATGCAGATTCTTTAGATTTATTCCAGATCATCAATGACATCGAAGATGAATTTGATGTATCTGTAGAGGATCCGGAGTCGATTGTGACAGTAAAGGATGCTGTTGACTTTGTAGAAAGTCATAAATAACAGTATGCCAAGTTACGTAGGAAAGTTTGAACGTGGTATAGGCAGGAAACGAAAGGAGGCTCTCTTCGTTTCCTGCCTGCCATAGTGGTCGATCAGATTGCTTTGAGCATGTGTCTGCAGGGGAGATTTTGATATGAAAAAAGCGTTTTTGTTTAGTGGTCAGGGTGCACAGTATGCAGGAATGGGAAAAGAGCTATATGAGAATTATGCTGTGGCAAAGGAGATTTTTGACAGGGCAGATGAGGTTTTGGGATATTCTTTGAAAGAGATCTGCTTTGAAAAGGAAGAAAAGTTAGGGGAAACAGAGTATGCCCAGCCGGCAATTCTTACGATGAGTATTGCGGCAATGAAGGTTTTAGAGGAAAAGGGCATTATGGCGGATATGACCGCAGGACTGAGCTTAGGGGAGTATACCGCATATGTTGCCAGTGGAGCCATGGAGTTTGAGGAGGCGGTAGCACTGGTACAGAAGAGAGGAAAATTTATGGCAGAGGCAGTTCCTTCAGGTGAGGGTGCCATGTATGCCATTTTAGGATTAGATACGGAGCTCGTGGAGGAAGCATGCAGGGAGGCGGAAGGACAGGGACTTGGTTTAGTGATTCCGGCGAATTATAATGCACCGGGACAGATCGTGATTGCAGGAGTTACTGCAGCAGCAGAAAAGGCAGCGGCACTGGCTGCGGAAAAGGGAGCAAAGCGGGCAGTACGGTTAAAGGTGAGCGGACCGTTTCATACACCGCTTTTAGAGCCGGCAAGGGAGAAGCTGAAACCGGAATTAGAGAAAATGAAGCTATCACCGATGAAGATTCCGGTGTTTACGAATGTAGATGCTGGTATTGTGCCGTCTGAACAGGAGATCGTTCCGACTTTGGAAAAGCAGATCGTTTCTCCGGTCAGGTTTTACAGTATTATAGAGAATATGCAGAAGGAGGGAGCGGATACGTTCATAGAATTAGGTCCTGGAAAATCTCTCTGTGGTTTTGTGAAAAGAACGATCAAAGGTGTGACGATTGTAAATGTAGAGGATGAGGCTTCTCTTGAAAAAACGCTAACGAAGTTAGAGGAGGTTTCTTAAAGATGAGTGAGGAAATGCTAAAGGGAAAAACGGCAGTAGTGACCGGAGCGGCGAAGGGAATCGGCAAAGCGATAGCTCTGGCGTTTGCAGAGGAGGGCTGTAACATAGTCTTGAATTATCATAGCAGCGTTTCGGATGAGACGATCGCAGAAATCGAGGGAAAAGGAGTGAAATGCCTTCCGGTACAGGGGGATGTGAGTGATTTTGAATTCGCGGCTGATTTTATCAAGCAGATCAAGAAGGAATTCGGCACGATCGATATCCTGGTGAATAACGCCGGGATTACGAAGGACATGCTTTTGATGCGGATGACGGAGGAGCAGTTCGATTCCGTGATCGCGACGAATTTAAAGGGAACGTTCAATATGATTCGTCATGTGAGCAATCTTATGCTAAAGCAGCGCAGCGGTACGATCATCAATATGGCTTCTGTGGTGGGTGTGATGGGAAATGCCGGTCAGGCGAATTATGCGGCTTCAAAGGCGGGGATCATCGGGCTTACGAAGTCTACGGCAAAGGAACTGGCACAGCGGGGCGTGACGTGTAATGCGATTGCACCCGGCTTTGTGGAAACCGACATGACGGCAGTGCTTTCTGAGGAGCAGAAGGAGCAGATGATGTCTGTGATTCCTTTGAAACGATATGGTAAAGTGGAGGATATCGCAAGTGCGGCTGTCTTTTTTGCGAAGAATACGTATATCACCGGGCAGGTGTTAAATGTGGATGGCGGAATGGTCATGTAGGGCATGGACAGTTTTGAATTATTGGAAATTTTAGAGTGACAGGAGGTTACTATGGAAAGACGGGTTGTAATCACAGGGATGGGAGCCATTACTCCGATTGGGAATACGGTAGAGGAGTTTTGGAAGGGTTTAAAGGATGGTGCATGCGGAATTGAGCGGATAGGGAAGTTTGATACTTCGGAGTTCAAGGTAAAGATTGCCGGAGAGGTGAAGGATTTTGATGCAGAGCGGTATATGTCAAAAAAGGATGTCAAAAGAAATGACCTTTTTACCGTATATGCTCTGGCAGCAGGAGTACAGGCATTTGAAGATTCCGGTCTTGACATGGAAAAAACAGATGCAGACAAAGTGGGTGTGATCGTAGGCTCCGGCGTGGGCGGGCTCATGACGATGGAGGAGCAGGTGACGAGACTGAGAGAAAAAGGACCGGCCAGAGTTTCTCCTATGTTCATCACGATGACGATAGGAAATATGGCATCCGGAATGATTGCAATCCGTACTGGTGCAAAGGGCGTCTGTGAGGATATTGTCACGGCATGTTCTACCGGAACGAACTGTATTGGCAGGGCTTTTAGAGATATTAAGCATGGATATCTGGATGCGTGTCTGGCAGGCGGGGCAGAGGCGGCTATCTGTGAAATGGGGGTAGCCGGTTTTACGAATCTGACAGCTCTTTCGACAGAGCCGGATCCGAAAAAGGCATGTAAACCGTTTGATAAGGAGAGAGATGGTTTCGTGATGGGAGATGGTGCCGGGATTCTGGTATTGGAGGAGTTAGAGCATGCAAAAGCAAGAGGAGCGAAAATCTACGGTGAAGTCGTAGGCTATGGTGCCACAGGAGATGCGTACCATGTGACGCTTCCG
>JAFVAA010000602.1 GCA_017476305.1 Lachnospiraceae bacterium | reverse complement strand
GTCTATTCTTCATGGCTCGCAGATAGAATTATGAATTTTAATTCAGACTTGTATTATCAGTCAAGAGAATATCTGGCTGAATGCTACAGGGAGCGGAAGATATTGATAGCATAACAGAATGGGAAGCTTTTTTGGATTTTTATTTACCTTGACATGCGAACGATTTCTATTTATAATAAGGCTAATAAACGTTAGCATAGAAGCGGAGGATGCTACGACGACAAGGGAAAAGATACTGGAAGAGGCTTTAACATTATTTGCGGAGAGGGGATATGACGGAACGGGTGTGGATCTTATTGCGGAGCGTGTCGGGATTAAAGGTCCGTCCCTCTATAAGCATTTTAAGGGGAAAGAGGATATTTTGAATGCACTGATTGATGCGGCAGAGGTCCGGTATGATGAGTATTTCGGTTCAGAGAAGCATATCGGAAGCATTCCGGATAATAAAGAAGACTTTATTCAGCTGACCATGAAACGGGTTTCTTTTACGATGCATGATCCGATGATCAGGAAAATCCGGATTTTTCTTGTACAGGAGCAATTCCGCAGTGAAAGACTTGCAGAGATTACTACCAGGCATCAGCTGTATGGAATTCAGGGGATGTATACGAAAATTATCGAAGGTATGCTGGAGAAGGGAGTTGTCATGAAAGATGATCCCACGCTGCTTGCCATGGAGCTTACAGCTCCGGCGGTGCTCATGGTCGCCAGAGCGGACAGGCAGCCGCAGTATGGAAACGAAATTCTGGAAAGCATTGAAAAGCACATTCGTCATTTTTGTGAAATATATATGACAAAGTAGTTTAAGGGTTCAAAAAGTATAACGTGATGCGACCAGCCGAACGAGGAAGTTAGCCGTTATGCGGCATGCGGGTGGTGCAGGTTGACTGATGAAATGGAAGTATATTTCGTTAGTGAGTATAGGATATTTGCAGAATGGAAAGGACAGCGTATGAAACCAAATAACAATTTTAAAAATTTCTGCTCCTTTGGACAGGAGAGTTAATATCTTCTATCGGACGAGGTGCTGCTTTTGTCATTATTATTGCAGGAATCTGTTTGGCGGTTATTTCGGTATTTGTATTGTTTCCACGGAGTATTCGGGAGTTGGAAAATGTTTGTGAGGAACGGAAATCCTCAGGAGAATAGAGTCTCCTGAGAGATGTCCCGCACGGATTTATTTTATTCATCGAACCTGTCAGAACTGTTTTCTTTTTTTGTTTTATTCACCAATAATATCCCCAGACTGATTAAAATCAGTGCGATGACATAGCGGATGTCGAAGAGTTTTGCTTCGCCTAGTAAAAGCATGGATAGTACGGCTCCGGCAACCGGTGTCATAAAGCCGAAGATGGCTATTTTTGAAACTTCATTGCGTCTCAGCAGGATTCCCCATAAAGTATAAGCAACGCTCGATACCAGTGCCAGATAGAGCAGTATCGCCATTGCAGAAAAAATGTGGTCGGGATTTTTTATCACGGAGCTTTTTCCGCCAGACATTCCGAAAATGCTCATGACCAGACCGCCAAATAGAAACTGGTATCCGCTGAGCATGACGGTATCGTGTTTTGCGGAATATTTTTTAATCATGGAGGAGGATATACCATAGCAAAATGCCGAGAGTGTGACCAGACCATCCCCGAGCAGATTCAGTTGAAAGCCGTCTCCGGTCAGATTGATGATGGTTACACCGATGAATCCTGCCACGCAGCCGATGAGTTTCCATCCCGTGAGTTTTTCCGTTCGAAACAGAAAGCTTGCAACTAAAATCGCAAACACGGTGGTCAGCGAATCCACTACAGCGGCATTCACTCCGGAGGTATGAGCAAGCCCCAGATAGAACAGGATATATTGACCTATTGTCTGGAATAAGCTAAGCTTCATGATTTTTGGTAATTCTGTTTTTTTCGGTAAAATCAGTGTTTTCTTTCGTCCGCTTTCGAACAGTATGACGAGTACGCCGGCCAGGAAAAATCTCCAGCCGGCAAACTCAATAATTTTCATGGTCTCACTGCCATCAATGCCCCATAGGTCATATCCAATCTTAATCACAGGAAATGCACTGCCCCAGAGCACACAGCATAAGACCGCGCCTAAAAATGTTTTTATACTTTTCATACGGAACATTATAGAACAGAGTTTCGGTTTCGTCAATGAAATTTAAGTTATGATAGCAGAACAACTGTGAAATGTAATCTGTGATTTAGGAACAACTTTTTATCATTAAAAAAAAGGTTGACAGATGTAGATTAATCTGCTATATTCTTATTAAATGAATTGACAATTGTAAACCTTTTGCATATAGAAGCTTTTGGAGCATTCGAATAGCCAGTCAGCTTGATGACGGCGAAGCATAAGGAAAATCAGACAAATAAACTTATCAAAGAAGTAATATTTGCGGTATCAGTCAGGGAAAGAGATTTTATGCGTGGGAACGAGGTCGAAAAGGAGGCAGTTATGAGGAAGAGAGAAAAATCTGTAATTTTAAACAGTAGTGAACGGGCGGTGATGGAGCTTTTGTGGGAGAAAAATCCGCAGACAGTGACGGAGCTTTTTCATGTGCTGAAGGAAAATCCGGGGTGGAGTAAAAGTACGGTAAATACCATGCTTTCCCGTATGAGTGAAAAGGGGTTGATTCGTATGACGCAGGGGGAAAAGGCAAAACTCTATGCGCCGGAAATTGAAAAAAAATCTGCGGATTTTGCCGAGACGGAAAGCCTGATTGAGCGAGTGTATAAAGGTTCCGTCAGTATGATGATGAGTACTCTGGTGCGGGAAAGGAAATTAGATGCCGCAGAAATCGAGGAATTGAAATCCATGTTAGACGAATTATAGGTCATTTTGGGATCTGATCCCAAAAAATTCTGAGAGGGGGAAGAAGGATGTCTTTATCATCTGTTATTACAGCGTCCGTGCTCTTACTTGTAATCATGGGGATTCGCTGTTTCTTTGGAAAAAACATGTCGAAAAGGGTGCTTTATGGTCTGTGGCTTTTTGCGGCAGTAAAGCTTTTCGTACCACTCCCTGTATCGAATGCGTTTTACTTGATGAATTTTTTTCAGACAGAGGAAAATCAGGTGAATCTGTCTGGAGAGGATGCGCGCAGTTCCGGAGCATCTGCTGTACGTTCTGCTTCGAATCAGAATCAAACTTCTGCAAAAAGAAAGGAAGCTGCAGGAACGTCTTCCGGAAATTTTTAAAAAACAGATGAGAGGGAAATGGTTACGGGAAAAAAGAACACGAAATCTGTGATGACCGGAGGGGCAAATGAAAAGGAAACGTCGGAGAATGCGTTGATAGAAAACGGGAATCGTGTGGATGTAAATCAGGCAAAGGAAACTGTGAAAAAGCAGCATGGATTTCTTCCGGAAGTTTCTTTGAAATCTGTGGCGTATGGAATTTGGATTTGCGGTATGATCATACTTTCCGCAGTGCTTGTCATAAATAATGTGCTGTTTTATGTTCGTTTAAAGTCAAAAAGAGTCTTACTGGAGGTATATCGGCATTTGCCGGTGTATGTATCGGACAGAATAGAGAGTCCTTGTCTTTTCGGATTTTTCAGCCCGGCGATTTATTTACCGGTTCGCTTTTTTGTGAGGGGTGATAATAACATTTTAGGTCAAAATCATTTTTCTGAAAATTTTTCTGATAAAGATTTCTTTGCTGAAAATTTTTGTATTGGAAATTTTGACCGTGAGGGATTTGGTGGAGAAAATTGTGAAAAAAGAAAAAATGACAAAAAATATATTCTTCTCCACGAGTGGACGCATTTTAAGCATCTGGATATGCTCTGGTCCGTGGTGCGGTGTCTGTGCCTCGTGGTCTGGTGGTTTCACCCTCTGGTGTGGGTGGCATTCCGGATGTCTGTGCGGGATAGTGAGCTCGCCTGTGATGAGGGCGTGATTCGCGCCATCGGTGAGGAGGAGAAAAAGGCATATGGCCATATGCTTTTACATATGTGTGAGGGCTTGGGGAAGCCAGGAAACGCAGTACTTCCTACCCTTGCGACGGAAATGATAGGAGGAAAGGGTGAAATGAGGGACAGGATTTTTACATTGACGAAGGGAAAGAAAAACAGTGTTCTGGCAGGAATTTGTGCACTTGCCGTAGCGGTAGCAGCGTGTGGCTGTACGTATGGGAAGGAAGGTGGAAAAGAAAAAGGGAAGACAGCGCAGGAACAGGAAAACGGAATAGCGAAAACGAAAGGAATGAGCGAAAAAAATACTGCAGGAAAACAGAATT
>JAFVAA010000601.1 GCA_017476305.1 Lachnospiraceae bacterium | reverse complement strand
GCTCCCGGTCATCGGGGTACCGATTCATACGAAGGCTTTAGGAGGGGAGGACTCCCTTTACTCTATCGTGCAGATGCCATCCGGAATCCCTGTGGCTACCGTGGCGATCGACGGTGCAGCAAATGCAGCGATTTTAGCAGCAAAGATGTTGGCGATTCATGATCTGGAGCTTAGAAAGAAGCTGGAAAAATACAAGATGAACCTAAAGGATCAGGTAGTCGCAAAGGACCAGAAATTGACGGAAATCGGGTATGAGGAGTATTTGAAGCAGATGTAGGCATTCGGATAGAAACAGGAAAGGAAGGAAAATACGTATGGAAAAAGATGTTTTTTATGGAGCGAAGAAGCTGGGATTTGGTTTAATGAGACTTCCGCTGAGGTCTTCCGGAAAGGATGATGACATTGACATGGAACAGACAAAAAGGATGGTGGATCTTTTTTTGGAGCGGGGCTTTACGTATTTTGATACAGCATGGATGTACTGCGGATTTCAAAGTGAAAATGCAGCGAAGGAGGCACTTGTGGACAGACATCCGAGAGAGAGCTTTACCCTGGCGACAAAGCTTCATCACGGATTTATCGAGACGGAGGAGGATCGTGACAGGATTTTTGAGGAGCAGTTAAAGAAAACAGGGGTGGAGTATTTTGACTATTATCTGGTTCATGATATCAGCTCCCACAGTATCGAAAAGTACAGGAAACTCCATGTGTTCGACTGGATTCAGAAGAAAAAGGAGCAGGGGCTCGTAAAGCACATCGGTTTTTCCTATCATGACGGGCCGGAGCTTTTAGATGAAATCCTCGGGGAGCAGCAGGAGATGGAGTTCGTCCAGATTCAGTTAAATTATCTGGATTATGACAGCCCTGCGGTACGTTCGAGAGAGTGCTACGAGGTGGCAGAGAAACATGATAAGCCCGTGGTCATCATGGAACCGGTGAAGGGTGGAACCTTGACGAACCTTCCGGACGAAATCCTGGAGATGTATAAAGCCTGTCATCCGGAGCAGAGTGCGGCTTCCTGGGCAATCCGTTTTGCAGCATCACATAAAAATGTGAGGATGGTGCTTTCCGGCATGAGCAGTATGGAGCAGCTGGAGGATAATACATCCTATATGAAGGAGTTTATGCCATTGGATGAAAAGGAGCGGGAGCTCATCAAAAAGGCAGTGGGGATTTTAAACCGCTCGATTGCCATTCCATGTACTGCCTGTTCGTACTGTACTGAGGGATGTCCGGAAAAAATTGCCATTCCAAAGTATTTTTCTCTGTATAATGCAGAATTAAAGGAAAATCCGGATGGGAAAAAGGGATGGACACCACAGATGGAATATTATGGAAATCTGACGAATGAGCATGGAAAGGCAAGTGCCTGTATTGAATGCAGGCAATGTGAGAATATCTGTCCGCAGCATCTGGAAATCGTGGATTATTTAAAAACGGTGGCAGAGAGGTTTGAATAAATTGTAATAAAAGAAATTGAATAATGCACAGAGATGTATTATAATAAAAACACAATTTTAAAAAATAAACCAATGGATTCAGGAGGGGAAAGCATGAGAAAGTATGTGAGAGGGATAGCGCTTTTTTTAGCATTGACGGTATGTGGGACAAGTCTTCCGACAGCACCGGTACGCGCAGAAGGAAAAGCAGAGGAAGTACAGCAGGAGGAGGTACAGCCTGGAGAAGGTACCGCTGCATCCGGGGAGGAGACGCAGAATGCAAAGCCTTTGGTTGAGGTGAATGCGGATGCTTTTGATGAGCATTTGTTCGGAAAGGGCTATGAGGATGGTACCGTTTCTGTTGCAGAGTCTGCTTATAAGGAGGAAATCGCCTTAGAGCCGGAAAAGGAAAGCGGTGGATTGCTGATTTCCGGGGATACCGGAGCGGTCAGCGGCACACGCTTTTCGCTTGGTACGTTCCGTTTTGACAGCTATACTGCCGGAAGGATGATTTTAGACGGTTTGGTAGAAAGAAGGAACAATGCGACGGTATTCTTTTATCTGGATGAGGAAAAGGAGAGCTTTGCAAGCATCAGGCTGTCCAGGCAGAAGAAAAAGAACAGCTGGGATGCAGCGAAATATATGTGTACTGATGTCAGTGCGAAAAAAGCTGACGGGAACCCATACGATTTATGCGGTACCGGTTTTTGAAGATGCGAAGGGAAAAACGGGGAAAACGGGAAAGACAGCAATGATTTTTTTGAAGGGGCTTTTGTTTTCCGAAGGAAGTACGCCTGTGGTTGATTTCAGCTTAGATGAGTCTCTGGGAAGTATCGCAGAGATGAATGGAGATTCCTCCCATGAATCCGAGTGCTATGGTGAGGTGACGGTACAGGTCCCGGAGGGGTATCGTTCGGAATACAGCGACAAGACCTTTGAGAGCGGCACCTATGAACTTGACTATGTCAGAGGACGTGGAAATTCTACCTGGTATGCTTCGAAAAAGCCGTATAAATTTAAATTGATGGAAAAGCAGGATTTCTTTGGCATGGGGAAAAATAAGCACTGGGTACTCCTTGCGAATTACTATGATTATACAATGCTTCGGAATAAATATACATACTGGCTCGGTAAGGAGATGGGGATGGAATATACGCCGGAGTGCGTGTTCGTCGATCTGGTGATGAATGGGGAGTATCTGGGAAGCTATTATCTGTGTGAACAGGTTCGTGTGGGTAAGACAAGAGTGGATATTGATGATTTGGCAGAAGCAAAGGATGCGACGGATGCAGAGACGATTTCCGGAGGCTATCTGCTTTCTATGGGAGATGCTGAGTTTGAAAAACGTGAACAGCTGATGGTAACTACCGATCATGATTATAGCTTTTTGCTGGAGAACCCGGAGTTTGATACGTATTTCAATGAAAGTCAGTATAATTATATTAAAAATTATCTGAATCAGATGGAAGGTGCAATCTATGGGGACGATTTTAAGGATGAAAACGGGGTTTCCTATGATGAGTACATCGATGTCCAGGCGGCAATCGATTACTATCTGGTGCAGGAGTTTTCGCTGAACGGAGACGGCTATCTGTCCGGAAGTACGTATCTTTATAAAAAGAGAAATGGAAAGCTCTATTGGGGACCACTTTGGGATTTTGACTATGTGGCATGGGGAGCGACGGAGACAAATGGCCATAGTGTGGATGGATTTATTCATGCGAACAGGGCTCCCTGGATGGCAAGACTTCTACAGAATGAGAATTTTAAGGAGAGGTTGGAGAAGCGTTGGAAGGAGCTGCGGGAAATCCTGAAAGCTTCCATAAAAGACGGCGGGCAGATCGACCGGTATGCGAAGGAGCTGTATCTGTCCCAGAAGGTGAATTATCAGGTATCGAATGCACTTCTGTCTGACAGCAGCCGTTTCATGATGTGGGGAGCAGAGTCCGATGGTGACGGAGTGCTTCGTGGAGAAGGGGCATATGATGGATACGGGGCGCAGGAGGCAGCTTATGAGATCACCTTTGACAATGAGGTGGCACGTTTGAAACGCTGGATCAGTGAGCGGATCGAGTGGGTGGATGAAAACATTGGAGATATGTCACTTTCAGGAAATGCCGGAATCCGTCTGCTGGTGGATGGAGAGCTGTATGCTGCGGTTTCTTTAGACAGGGAAGGATATTTAAGTCCGTATAACCTGCCTGCAGATCCGGCAAAGGATGGATATATGTTCTTAGGCTGGTACCGGACGGATGAAGAAGGCGAGGAAGTGCGTTTAAAAACCGGATATTACTATGAAGTATCGGAGGAGCCTTTGGTCTATACTGCAAAGTGGGTGAAGGGCACCCCGGAAGAAATCGTACAGGATTTACAGTTCGACAGGAATGTTTACTACATTCCGGCAAGTGAGGATGAAGATGATTCCTGGAAATTAGGTCTTACGATTATGCCGTTTGAACTGGGAACAGATGATGTGGTATGGTCTTCGGAGGATGAGAGCATTGTGCATATCGTGGAAAATGGCTATGTGTCCGGTACAAAGCAGGGGGAAACGACGATTACGGCATCCTATGCGGGAAAGACGGCGACCTGTAAGGTGGTCGTGACCAGCTGGGAGGATATTGACGGTATTAGAGACTTTACCGTGGCTCCGACACTTCAGGTCGAAAAGGGAGCTTATGCGAAGCTTCCGGTAGAGCTTACACCGGTAGAAAATGTCCTTTACCGAAACTATTATTTTCGATATATTGTAAAGGATCCGCTGCTTTTAGAGCTGGATAAAAATGGAAGCGGCTTTGTCTATGGAAAGAGTGTCGGTACTACGCTGGTGGTTGTATTTAACGAAAACATAGACAAGCTGGAGGTTTGTCAGGTAGAGATCATCGATTCAAAGAATCCCGGGGCACCTGCAACGACGAAAAAAGCGAGTCAGGCAAAGCTCCGTGTAAAGAAAAAGACAGTACAGCCTGGAAAGTCCTATACGATCCAGGTACAGAAGAAAAATGGTCAGCAGGTAGTCTTTTCTGTCTCAAAGAAGACAAAGAAAAAGGGAATTACAGTAACTGCAAAGGGAAAAATCAAGGTAAATAAAAGGGCGAAGGCCGGAACCTACAGGATTGTGGTAAAGGTCAGGGAAAATAGTGTGTATAAAGCGAAGAAACTGACCTTCACGGTGAAGGTGGTGAAAAAGTGAAAATTTACCGTTTACATGTAGTCCTGCCAGAAGATATCGGATTTTTAGAAGACGGGAGGAAGTGATCATATGGAAACTATAACGAAGCAGATGTTAGAGTATACATGGAAAAGTGTAAATCCTGCTCTGGATACCATGAGAAACATGTTTGATTTGGCGCGTTTAGTAGACGCGGAGGAATGCCGGGAAATCTCTGTATCAGAGAATGGTGCACTTCAGTTCGGGAGGGCTTGCTATGCTGTGTGGAATGCGGATCATCGCTGTGCAAACTGTACCAGCTATCAATCCTGTCATACACATCAGAGAAAGAGCAGGGTGGAGTATTTTGACGGAAAGGAGTATCAAATTCAGTCGGTGCCGGTTCAAATTACTCTGGCAGATGAAACGGTATATTCCTGCAATCTGGAGCTGATCAATTTTGGTGAATCCATGGAAGGGGCGGAAACATCAAAGAATACCAGAGAGACGACAGGATATATTTCTACGCATGATAAAATGACCGGTATTTTAAACTGGGATGGATTCTGTAAACAGGTCCGTTCCCTGATGATGGAGCATCCGTCGAAAACGTATTTGATCCTGTCAGCCAATATCCAGAATTTTAAATTGGTGAACAGTCTTTTTGGCAGAAATATTGGAGAGTATGTTTTGATTGAGATTTCAGATATTCTGAAGGAATTCTGCGGTGCGGAGGGATTGGCTGCCCGAACCGGCGGGGATACTTTCTCGGTCTGTATTCCAAAAACGGAGGATGTGGAAAAAAGACTTATGACGAGGATCAGTCAGGTTCGCTCTCTGATTGAAAGTCCGTCCTATCATCTGAATATTCATTTCGGGATTTATGAGGTAGTCGATCCGAATATTCCGATCTCCATCATGTCAGACCGGGCATATATGGCACTCCAGACCATTCGGGGGAATCGCGAGAAAAATATTGCATGGTTCAATGAGGTCATGTTGAAAAATGTACTTCATGAGCAAAAGGTGATCAGTGACTTTGAGAATAATCTAAGAAGCGGCCAGTTCGTCATCTATCTGCAGCCACAGGTAAGTGCTCAGGGGAAAATCGAAGGGGCAGAATGTCTGGTACGCTGGATCCTGCCAGAAGGGAAAATGATTCCTCCGTTAGAATTTATCGGAATCTTGGAACAGTCGGATCTGATCGCCGCGCTTGACAAGTATGTTTGGGAACTGGCGGCAAAGCAGCTGTCTCTGTGGAAGGGAACAGAATATCAGGATATGTATCTTTCTGTCAATGTTTCCCCACAGGATTTTTACTATGTTGATGTGGCAAATACAATGCTGGCTCTTTGTAAACAGTATGATATCCCGCCTAAGAAACTTCATGTCGAGATTACGGAAACCGCTCTGGCAGATGAGACGCAGAATAACAGGCAGACCATAGAGCTTTTGCAGAAAGAGGGCTTTATCGTAGAAATTGATGATTTTGGAAAGGGTTCTTCTTCGCTCAGCCTTCTAAAGGATATTAAAGCAGATGTCTTAAAAATTGATATGGGATTTTTAAGACAGAGTGAAAATAATGTCAGGGGAAACATTATTTTGGAAATGGTCATCGATATGGCAAAGCGGTTGAATATGGAAGTGATTTCAGAGGGAGTGGAGACGGAAGGGCAGTTAAAAAATCTGACGGAACTTGGCTGTCATATGTTTCAGGGATATTATTTCTCGAAGCCGATTCCGGTGGCTGCTTTTGAAGAAATGATAAAGGATAGTTACGTGAATAATAATGGATAGGAAATGGTAGCATGAATCAGGATCTAAGGAGAGGTGCAAGGGCGGGGGTTCCGATTGCACTGGGATATTTATCAGTGAGCTTTACATTTGGTTTAGTAGCGGTGTCTGCAGGTCTGGCACCGCTACAAGCATGTTTGATTTCGATGACCTGTTTGACTTCTGCAGGACAGTTTGCGGGACTGGATATCATGGTGCTTCGTGGTGGACTTATAGAAATGGCGTTGGCGCAGTTGATTATCAATTTAAGATATTCCCTTATGACGATATCCCTGTCGCAAAAGACAGATGATACGTTTTCGTTTCCGGTACGTCTTCTCACATCCTTTGGCGTGACAGATGAAATATTTGCAGTATCCATGGCAAAAAATGAAACGATCTCGAAGCACTATATGGCGGGAATCATAGGTGTGGCGTATCTTGGCTGGGCTTTTGGAACTCTGGCAGGGGCATTGTTTGGAAATATACTTCCGGGTGTAGTGGTGGATGCTTTAGGAATTGCGATTTATGGGATGTTTTTAGCAATCATCATCCCACCGGCAAGAGAGGATAGGAAATTACTACGTGTGATTTTGATT
>JAFVAA010000600.1 GCA_017476305.1 Lachnospiraceae bacterium | reverse complement strand
ATGATATAGTGCAAAGTTATATGATCCATGGCGGGATACCTTATTATCTGGATTATTATGAGCCGGAGCTAAGTATGCCGCAGGATATTGACAAAGTGAAATTTTTTAAAGAAAAAGTTCTTGACAAAAGAAAAGAAAGTAGTATACTAGTATTAGTTTAATAATTTAAGAAACCGTTGAAGCGGAGATAACGGTAAAAGATGCGCTTACAGAGAGTGGGGGCTGGTGGAATCCCCATAGAGATGCAGTTTATCAAATGGACCGCTGAGGGCATGGTCAAAGGAAGGTCGTGTGGATTTTCCGAGTATTCCATGACGTAGGGCATACGTTAGTTGTCGGAAATATGTTAGTATTTCGCTAAGAGTGTGGGAAACCATGAAGCAAGGTGGCACCGCGGTGGATGTATATTTATGATATCACCGTCCTTGACTGATAAAATAAAAGTTATCAGTCAAGGACTTTTTTCGTTTATTCCATATCTGGCGAAACAGGAAACATTGTGCGAAAAATGATTTTGCGCATGGGAAAATGGAGGTAGCTTATGATTACATTGGAAGAAGCAAAAAAACTTTCGGAAGGATATAAGGTCGTTCCGATCAGTAAGGAAATTTTATCAGACATCAAAACGCCGATGGAGGTACTTCGTATCTTAAAAGGCACAAGCAAGCACTGCTATATGTTAGAAAGTGTGGAAAGTCAGGAAAAGTACGGTCAGTATACTTTCTTAGGGTTTCATCCGAAAATGGAAATCACCTGCATGAATGGAGTAATGACGGTCAGGAACGGAAAGGAAACGGTTACGGAGGTAGAGCATCCGGGAGAAACGATCAAAAAAATCCTGGAGGACTATAGAAGCCCGAAGATAGAGGGACTTCCGACATTTACGGGTGGTCTGGTGGGATATTTTTCCTACGATTACCTGAAATACAGTGAACCAAAGTTAAAGCTGGATGCAGAGGATACAGAAGGTTTTAAGGATGTAGATTTGATGCTGTTTGACAAGGTCATTGCATTTGATCATTTCCATCAGAAAATTCATGTGATTGCAAATGCGAAAACAGAAAATCTAAAGGAAGAATATGATCGCTGTATCAGAGAAATCTATGAAATCATTGACCTGATCCGGACCGGGGAACCGGCAAAGATAGAGCCGGGGAGAGTGACCTCTGAGTTTCGGGCACTCTTTTCTGAAAAGGAATACTGTGAGATGGTGGAAAAAGCGAAAAAATATATTTACGAGGGCGATATTTTTCAGGTGGTGCTCTCAAATCGTCTGGAGGCAGATTATGAAGGAAGCCTGTTCAATGCCTACCGTCTGCTGCGTACCATCAACCCGTCTCCGTACATGTTCTATTTTAGCAGTGATGATATGGAGGTCGCAGGTGCCTCCCCGGAAACTTTAGTGAAGCTTGAGGATGGCATGCTCCATACCTTTCCGCTGGCAGGTACCAGACCGAGAGGGAAGACAAAGGAGGAAGACATTGCCCTGGAAAAAGAGCTTCTTTCTGATGAGAAGGAAAAGGCAGAGCACAATATGCTCGTAGATCTGGGGAGAAATGATTTAGGAAAAATCAGTAAATTTGGAACGGTGGAGGTCGAGGAATACATGAAGGTGCTCAGATATTCCCATGTGATGCACATTGGTTCGACGGTAAAGGGAGAAATTTCAGAGAAACATACCGGTTTAGATGCAGTCGATGCCGTGCTTCCGGCAGGAACGCTTTCCGGCGCACCGAAAATCCGGGCGATGGAGATTATCAATGAGCTGGAAAACAATAAGCGCGGCATTTACGGAGGAGCCATTGGTTACATTGATTTTACCGGAAATTTAGATACCTGTATCGCCATCCGGACGGCGTATAAGAAAAACGGCAAGGTATTTGTCCGTTCCGGTGCAGGAATCGTAGCAGACAGTATACCGGAAAATGAATACAAGGAATGCATCAATAAGGCAAAGGCTGTGATGAATGCAGTAGAACAGGGAAAAGAGGTGATGTAGATGATACTTTTGATAGATAATTATGATAGTTTTTCCTACAATCTCTATCAGCTCATCGGGAGCATTGAGCCGGATATCAAGGTCATAAGAAATGATGAATATGGTCCTAAAGAGATTGAAAAAATGAATCCGAGCCACATCATTATTTCTCCGGGGCCCGGCAGACCAAAGGATGCTGGCAGATGTGAGGAGATTATCGACTATTTTAAAGGAAAGCTGCCGATTTTAGGTGTGTGCCTGGGACATCAGGCAATCTGCGAGGTGTTTGGTGCGACTGTTTCCTATGCGAAGGAGCTGATGCATGGAAAAATGTCGGTGGTGCAGTTAGAGGAAAAGTGCAAGCTGTTCAGAGGATTGGTGAAAAAAACAGAGGTAGCCAGATACCATTCCCTGATTGCTTTAAAGGATACGGTGCCGGAGTGTTTAGAGGTGACAGCGACGACAGAGGATGGCGAAGTGATGGGAGTGAAGCATAAGGAGTATGAGATATACGGACTGCAGTTTCATCCGGAGTCTATCCTGACACCGAAGGGGAAGGAAATGGTGGAAAATTTTTTGAAATATTGTGAGTAAAAGAAACAAAAAATTGAAAATGAAATCATATAGAAAGGAAGAAAAATTATGATTAGAGATGCGATTATTAAATTAGCTGGGGGCAATGATTTAACAGAGGAAGAAATGAGAGGCGTTATGACGGAGATCATGACCGGCGAGGGAACGGATGCGCAGAAGGGTGCTTTTCTTACGGCACTTGCTATCAAGGGGGAGACCATCGAGGAGATTACGACGGCTGCGAAGGTTATGAGGGAGCATTGTACGAAATTTAAAAATGGAAAGGATGCATTAGAGATTGTGGGAACCGGTGGTGATGGTTCGAATACGTTTAATATTTCGACGCTTTCCTTTATTGTGACGGCGGCAGCAGGCTACCGGGTGGCAAAGCACGGGAACAGAGCGGAATCCAGCAAATGCGGCACTGCGGATTGCTTAGAGGCTCTGGGCGTAAAAATTGATCCGGAAACGGGGATTAGTGAGAAGCTTTTAGACGAAATCAATATGTGCTTCTTATTTGCACAAAAATATCATCCGGCGAT
>JAFVAA010000599.1 GCA_017476305.1 Lachnospiraceae bacterium | reverse complement strand
GGACATCGATCCTCTGGCACTATCAGGAACGCTGGAAAATGCCCGGAAAAACCACATTGGGGAGGACAGGCTGCGGGCTGTCCATGCCAATATTTTAGAGGATGCAGAGCGGGTGGAGAGCGAGAATGCGGAAAAATTTCATATCGTAGCCGCCAATATTCTCGCTGATGTGATCATTCCTCTGACTGCCGTGGTGAAAGGCCTTTTACGGGAGGGCGGATACTTTATTTCCTCCGGAATTTTAACAGAGCGTGCAGAGGATGTAGAACGTGCACTTTTAAAACACGATTTTGAAATTTTAGAAAAAAATACGCTGGGAGAATGGTGTTCCTTTGTGGCAAGGATACGATAGATGAGGAGGGGAAGATGAAAAAATGGATGTCGAAAACGTATCCGGCAGATTTTAAGCTGATAGCGGAAAAATATCATATTTCTGAGATTTTAGCCAGGCTTTTGGTAAAGAGAGGGCTTTTTGACTGGGAGAGCATCAATCGTTTCCTATTTCCTGATTTGAAGAATTTAAGGGATCCGTATCAGATGAAGGATTTTGCGCGGGCAGTAGAAATCATTGAAAGAGCCGTCAGGGAGAGAAAAAAGATCAAGGTGGTCGGGGATTATGATGTGGACGGAGTGACCTCGACTTATATTCTGGTACAGGGGATCCGGCTTTTGGGTGGCGATGCGGGATATCGGATTCCGCACAGAGTAAAGGATGGTTACGGAATCAGAGATTATATGGCAGAGGAGGCCTGCAGGGAGGGCTGCGAGATTTTGCTGACCTGTGACAATGGAATTTCTGCCTATGATGCGGTCGTAAGGGCGAAAGAATTAGGGATGAAGGTGGTCATTACAGATCACCATGAGGTGCCAAAAAAAGACGGAGCGGATGTAGTGCCTCCGGCAGATGCGGTGGTGGATCCGAAGCAGCAGTCCTGCACCTATCCCTTTAAGGAACTCTGTGGTGCCGGAATTGCATTTAAGCTCATGCTTGCACTCTTTGAAAGGGCGGAAAGAGAGGATGCAGCAGAGGAGTTTTTACCGTTTGCGGCACTTGCAACCGTTTGCGATGTTGTTCCCTTAAAGGATGAGAACAGAATTTTGGTGAAGCACGGATTGAAGCTTATGAATTGTCCCGGGAATGCAGGCCTTTGTGCTTTGGTGGAGGCGCAGGAGCTTCAGAGAGAGGTGAATGTGGGAGATCTGGGGTTTCGGATCGGACCCTGTATCAATGCGGCGGGACGTCTGGCAGACGCAAAGACGGGACTGGAGCTTTTTTTGGAACAGGATGCAGCTTTGGCAGAAAAGGATTCAGAGGAACTCGTGGCACTAAATGAGCAAAGAAAAGCCTATACAAAAACAGCGACGGATAAAGCGGTACAGATGATTGCGTCGGATGCGTTCCCGCAGAAAAAGGTATATGTCATCTTTTTAGAGGACTGCCATGAAAGCATCGCAGGGATTGTAGCAGGAAGGCTTCGTGAAAAATTTTTTCATCCTGTGATCGTACTGACGCGCGGAGAGCGTGGATTAAAGGGTTCCGGACGTTC
>JAFVAA010000598.1 GCA_017476305.1 Lachnospiraceae bacterium | reverse complement strand
CATTTTTACTGAAAAAAAGATGCAGAAAAAGGTTATCAATATCACGGTCATACTATTATGGGGAATCCTTGCGTATCTTTTATCTGTGCTGTTCAATCGTTATGTGATCGTTAAAATGGTTCTTATCATCATGCTCAATATGGTGATATTATGGATTTTATATCGTGATACCATAAAGAAGAATATTTTTGTATCATTATTTTATCAAGCATTATGTACGATTTCTGATTATAGTTCCATTGTGCTTTTAGGAAAATTGGTTCAAAATGCAGGAATAGACAGAATGGGAGAGGGGCATTTTGAATTATTGGCAGGGATTTTCAGCCAAATGATGGTTCTAATGCTTTTGTTCTTTATGAAAAAAAGAAATTTGTCTTTAAAAGGCGAAATCATGACGGAGCATCAATGGATGAAATTGTTTATCGTTCCTGTTTTTTCACTTTTGGGTATCTGTGCAATGTATTCTTATTTTGGCGGGGACATGGAAAGAGAGCAGCAGAATACCATCCTTTTTATTGCCTTTGGTCTGGTGTTTATGAATTTGTATCTCTTTTCTTTGATCTGCGAGATTGCAGCGGGAAAGGAGATGATGAAAAAAAGTGCTTTGCTGGCAGAAAGAAACAGACAGTCCTATAAGCGATTTGAAGAAATAAAGGAACGGTACGAAAGGATCAGAAAAAAGGAACATGAATTTGAAAACCAGATGATGGCGGTGTTTGCATTGGCTGAGAAACAGGACTATGAGGGGATTAAAAAGCTTTCAGACAAATATATTCATTCCGGCTATGCTTTGGAATATGGTTTTGACACGAATCATCCGGTGGTCAATGTCATCTTTAATGAACGGTATTATTCTGCACTGGATAGGGGAATGCTTATCGTATATAAATTTAATGATTTATCAAAGCTGCCACTTGATGAAGCAGAGGTATCCATTGTTTTATCCAATCTTTTGGATAATGCAATGGAGGCTTGTGAAAAGTGTGAAACAGATAAAATCATTTATGTGAATTTTTTTGTAAAAGAGTATGATGTTCTCTTAAAGGTAGAAAATCCATTTGTAAATGAGATGAGGAAAGAAAATGGCAGGTTATTATCAACAAAGCAGGATGACATTCCGCATGGATTTGGAATAGAGAATGTTCGGGAGATTGTGGAACGGCATGACGGGATATATTCCGTTAAGTATGCTGACCATATATTCAAAGTGATTATAGACATACCGCTTATATAAGAAACGATTTATAGGGCAGAAGGACTTTAGACAGTCCTTTTTTGTTGCAGAAAAATAAATATTTATTGGTGTATCAGAATGAAAAGTTGTAATTTCTGCCAGAAAGTTGTAATTCCTGCCTAACATCTTGAAAAAATATCAGATAGCTGTTATATCTAAGTTTAAGGAACCGTTTGGTAAGAAGTTAATTTTTAAAGGAATGGGTGCTTCAATATGATAGAAAAACTTGTTTTGGCAATGAGCAGCAATAATTTAATAGAGGATTCTGAATCAGAGTATATGATGTATGCAATGTCGCTGTTGTTTGAAAAGATTGTTTCCATAATTTCAATATTGCTTATCGGAATCTGTATGAATTCATTTGTTGAAATAATTTTGTTTTTGATTTTTTTTAGTTCCTTAAGAAAATATACCGGAGGATACCATCTGAATAGTTTTTTGAAATGCTATATTTGTTCGATGATTATTACGATTGGTATCATTTTATTTGCTGATTATATCGTGATGAAAGATGCAGTTATGCTTTCGGTGGTATTTGTTTCAGAAGTAGTGATTCTGATGATTGGTGCTGTGAATCATCCTAATATGCAGTGGGATAGAAATGAAGAGCAACAATCTAGGAATAGAGCCAGATTTGTAGAAATAACGGAGGGAATGGTTATATTTTTCTGCATTCTCTTAGGGACAAGTAGAAAATGTGT
>JAFVAA010000597.1 GCA_017476305.1 Lachnospiraceae bacterium | reverse complement strand
TCCGCACATATAATCGCATACCACCGCCGGACGAAAGAATCCGATCAGGTCTTCTACCAGCTTCGGGGAGCAGTTCCCACGATATCGGTTGCTGCCTCCCTCGCCTCTTTCCGGATAGGATACGATACTCGTAAGCGATTTGTTTTTTCCTATATTGTTCATAGTTTCCTCCTGTTCTTTATCCCCCGTTCTCCACAGACTGATAATCAATCGTGACCTCAGCGTCTGTAAGAATGGAAAAATATTTTTGAAATATTTTTCTGACGCTCTCTTCTGTCAGGTTCTTTTCATTCTCTGCGATCTGCCAGGGTAGTGCCTGCTCATAGAGCAGATATGTCCTGCCATCAAAGTCATCACATGCCGCAAGATATATTCCTTCTGCTTCCTGTATCACCATCTGCAGGATTGTCGCAAGTCCCAGCCGTGATTCTTCATCATAGGCCAGAATATCTTCCGTCTCCGGCTCTGAAATGCCCTTTTTCCCAAGCCATAGGAATATATCTTTTTTTGTCTCCGGTGCTGTTTTTAACAGTTCTATCATCCTGATGACCGGAATATCTCCAACCTCTGAAATGCAGACACCAAATCCATAAGTATGCCATGTAGCATAGCTCATACCGCATCCCCCTCTCTTTCAGGGGAAAATTTCCCCACAAGCTCACGGACGAGGCTGTCCACACAGTCCCAGTAGATTCCCCAGTAAACATTGCTTTTTCCCAGAATATCATCGAATCTGTCTGCCAGATGCGGTTCATCAAAAATCTTTTGAACGATCTCCTCCGGCAGGTCTGCAAAGTCCGGGTTCTGCTCCATCAGTCCCGCCATATCTTCCACGATGCATTTTCTTCGATAAATCTTATACATTTTCCGCTGGAAAGTCTGATCCGTCACCAGAGAACAATGTTTAATATCCACTTCCATCTCCCCGGTTCCGTTCTGTGCTGTATACTCAGAAATTCTTCTTCCGACATCAGACATTCCGGTAAAAAGCTCAGGCTTTTCTGACATCTGCTTATCCTGCTCCGGAAAGACCGGCAGATATACTTCCTCTGTCGTCATCTGCTCCCACGGGGTGAGCTTATTGATCATCCCCGGTGCCATGATGACCTCATCCAAAGCGATATCCGCTAACTTTTTGGGTTCTCCGTATAGCTCCGAGAACAGTTCCTCCAGTTTCCTGACATCCTCTGGAAGAATCGGCGGTTCAAAACTGCAATAAATGTCCGGAACCTCATTTTCGGTATTCTTGTCTTCACCTGTCCGAATCTCCATAATGGTTCCAAAAAGCCCCCTCAAATCACTTCCAATGTCTGCATAGATTTTTTCCCCTATGGTATAAGTAATTGTTTCATATACTAAACTGTCTCCTGTCCTGTTTATGATCATATTACATGCCTCCTTTTTTATTTCAGTGCCGCCTGTACCTGCTGAAGTTCATTCCCCATCGCAGGATTCCATGCAATCCTCACACAGATATATTTCTTTCTCCAAACTGTACATTCCTTCTTCGCCGGAATCATACAGCCTTCCACAGCATCCGCATTTCTCATAGATATCTGGTATCAGTCCCAGGTGCTCCTGCAGATAATAGATCACAGCAAATGCCTGATCCTGTGCCAGATCTGGTACAGCCTTAAATAAAAAACGCTTTTTCAATGTTTCCGGCTGCTTTCCCTGTAAGAACTCATAGAGCTCCTGTGCATCTTCTATGGACACGGATTTCCTATGTCCTTCTGTTTTGGAATATTCTTTTCCATTCCATGTGCCTTATCCGTTGTTTCCATTTCAGTCACCCATTTCATTTATGGCAATCCACCCGTACTAAAACGGTCTCCTCAGAAAGTCCCTCCAAAAATTCTGTGAACTCCTTGCGGAACGAAGACCTTTCTTCAATCCTGCTGTTCTCTTTATCATAGATAAAGCTTTCCTTTTCGTTCCAGATCCCGTCATGCAGGTAGGAATATACGCAGATGGGATATTTTTCATCAAAATACCAGTAATTCCGTTTCACATATTCCTCTTCCGTTTCTCCATTCCGGTACAAAATATCACCATATCTGTAAATGTCATTTTCTCTAAGGACTGCATAGCTTTCTTCCGGGATCGCTTTTGTCTCAAATGCTTCCTTCCATTTCAGATAATCCTTTTTCAGGGAAGAAATGATCCAGTCATACATTGCCTGCCACTCGATATCCTTTTTTCTCGCCGCACAGGTCCACCGGTATCCTTCCGGTGCCGGGGTTTCTTCTTCCCCGCACATAAAGCTCCGGTCTGCAATGCCATATTCCTCACATTCCTTTTTGACCAAAAATGTATCCGGCCATCTTCCTCCGATCTGATACCAGTCAAAATAGCCATCCGGATTATAATAATATCCATAAGCCTCCTGTTCCTCATGATACGGCGTACCATGCTCATCCTCTACATAATCGGCAAGTGTCTTATAATACTCCTTTAAAGGCACATTTAATCTGACCTGCATCCTTTTACAGCGTTTGGTACGCTTCAGATGTTTTAATGGTCCCCAGTCCTTTTCACATACCTTTCCATCCACTATCTGATATTTTTCCCAGAAGGAATAGCTGCTTTCCGTATATATCCTGCCGTTTGGAAAACGTATGAGATTTGTCATGTAATTCGCATATTCTTCCATATATTCCTCTGTTCTATCATCGAACTCCAGATACTCCGGATCATCCGTATTATAGTTATATCTTTCCAGCAGATAATTCACTTCACCTGCCATGCTGCATGAAAATGTCGTACTGTTCAGTTTTTCTTCCTCAATAACTGTCTTAAGCAAAGATTTCCGTTCCGGTTCCCTTTCCATTTCACGTTCCAAAGACCGGATCTTTCCTTTTGCGATAGCTGCAAAAGCCTCATCAAATATATTCGGTTCCACCTCTACCGTCACGATTGTCGCATAATGCATTTCTCTCACCTCTTTCTAAAGACTGCTCCCGCAGTGATTTGCGGAAGGACGGAAAAATACCGTCCCTCCTGCCTGTCTGGTTCTATTTTCTGTTTTCATTGTCTTCCAGGAAACAAAGTCTGGTTCAAAATCTGACCTGCTTTTTGACTTCCCGTATCGTTCGGAAACTTTAGATCCTGATATGCTTTTTGACCACACCCGTAAGTTTTATGGGAAGCGTGTTCAGATCTGTAATGTCCATGAACGAATCCCCATAGATCCGCTCGATGTTCTCCTTGTCATCCCCGATGGCTGCCGCCACAAAAATGATGTTCTTCCGCTTATATTCCTGTCGGATGCCCCTTAAGTCC
>JAFVAA010000596.1 GCA_017476305.1 Lachnospiraceae bacterium | reverse complement strand
TGCATCCTTTCTGTGATGGAAACGGGAGGATTGGAAGACTCCTGACTTCTGATTTTCTGATTCATGCGGGGCTTGACAATTTCAGTGCCATTACCCTCAGTAAGACGATCAATGCGACTGCACCGGCGTATTATCAGGCACTGGAGAACAGCGAAAATGCCTTTTTTGATATCACGCCTTTTATTCAGTATATGTTAAAGACGGTATATGATAATTTATACGAGGTTTTAGATGAACAGGGACGGCATGTGGTAGAGTTTACGGATTGGGGGAAGGTTTTTGAATGAGTGATGGGAAAAAGAATGAAATCTACGATGGTCAGTACGTCATTCCGGAGAAGTCTGCGTGGGAGAATTTCAAGGAACGCTTTCACAGACAGCCAAAGCTTCGAAGACCGAAAAAGCGCCTGGGAAAGGCCTATGCGGTCATCGGTGCCCTGTTTTTTGCGACTGCTACAGGGCTTTGCAGCTACTATGGAGTGTTCAGCAGTGCAGACTATATGTTAAGTGACCGGATCTTTCGCCTGATCAATGAGAGAGATGAGGAGGACACAAAGGTCAGGATCATTTCAATCGATGACGTATCCGTGAAGGAATATGGTAAATATAAGGATTGGTCCAGAAGCAGGACTGCGGATCTGATCAAGCGTCTGGACAGTGTGGCAGAGAGAGCACCTTTGGCGATTGGCCTGGCTCTTGATTATACGGAGGAAAAGAGTGATGGCGGGGATGATGAGCTCGTAGAGGTCTGTAAGGAGTATGGAAATGTCTGTATAGCAGTTACGAGAAGTGCGTCAGACCGAAGGGGCAGCACCGGAGGGACAGAGAAAGCGTCTTCCTCTGCTTCTTCGGAAGGGAAGGAGAGCTCTGCAGGCACGTCGGATGAAAAGGCTGCGGGGGGCGACGTGCAGCCGGAAAGACCGGAGGAACCATCGCCCGTGACAGTGGATGAAAATACCGGCAGCACACGGAATGTACAGATTCCATATGAAGCACTTCGTCCCTATGTATCTTTGGGACTTATGAGTATGATGGGTTCAAGGGATGGGGTGGTGCGGGAATCCATACTGCGCTCCCTGGTAAATGGTTCCAAATACGACAGCTTTTCTATTGCCGTGTATAAAAAATTTCTGGAGAGCAGCGGAGAGACCTATACCGATCCCAGTACGAATTCGCAAAATAATTTTAGCTTTAATTATAGCAGGACAAGTGAGGATTATGATATTTATTCCTTTTATGATGTGATGGAGGGGACGGTCAATCCGAAAGTTTTCAAGGATTCTATCGTGCTGGTGGCGGACTATACGAATAACGAGGTACAAAGAGGTCCTAATAATAATGATCTGCACGCTATAGAGGTACAGGCAAATGTGATCGATGCCCTGGTAGAGCAGAAAACAGGGCAGTCTGTGTCAAAGATGTTCATGGCAGTTCTATATGCGATTTTTATTGCGCTATTTTTCTTTATTACGGCTTCCCGCTCCGGTTCCCATCTGGTTCTGGAAACCCTCTTTTTGATCATCGCTCTGGTGATTACCTGTGCGGTACTGGATCTGGTCGGTTTTTATCTTTTGATTTTGATTCCGCTCGTCTTTTTGGTAGTGATCATGATCATCAATCTGACGACGCGCTATGTGGCTTTGTGGAAGAGCAGGCATCATCTGGAGGATATTCTGACGAAATATGTGGATAAAAATATCGTCAGTGAGATCGTGAGCGAGGGTGAGATCGCGGTCCGGATAGGCGGGATCAAAAAGGACATCGCGGTGCTTTTCGTGGATATCCGCGGGTTTACCTCGCTTTCGGAAAGCATGGATCCGGAAAAAATCGTGGATATTTTGAACCGGTATCTGAGCCTGGTTTCGGAAGCAATTTCGAAAAATCAGGGAACGCTGGATAAGTTTATCGGGGATGCGGCGATGGCACTTTTTAATTCTCCGTTTGACCTGAAAAATTATGAATATCATGCCGCCTGTGCTGCATGGGATATCAAAGAAAGTGCGGCAGAATTAAATGAAATGTGCGAGAAGGAGTATGGAAAAAAGGTGAATTTTGGCGTGGGGATTCACTGTGGGGAAGCGGTCATTGGGAATATCGGCTCTGAGCTGCGTATGGACTATACGGCAATCGGGGATACGGTCAATACTGCTTCGAGACTGGAGAGCTCTGCGGCAGCAGGACAGATCTTGATCAGTGAGGAAATGAAAAAACGTTTGGGAGACAGGGTGATTACTTCGTTTGTAGGAGATTACACCTTAAAGGGGAAGAAAAATACGGTACCGGTATATAATATCGATGCGGTCGTCAGAGAGGAAAAGCAGGAAGAAGCTGCGGCACCTGTGGAGAGGATCATTATTTAAATGTCTGACGGATGCGAGAGAGCATGAAACGAATACTGTCCGCAGATGGAACGGATGTGGATAGTCATACGGAAGGTACATCAAAGTGGTGGAAAAGAAGAGAGAGAAGAAGGAAGGAGAAGTGACCGTGAGTAAATTATATTGCATTCCTACACTAAAGGAGATAAAAGAGTTTGCCGGCTTTTCAGAGAGATTTAACGCAGGTTTTGAGTACAATGAGTTTTTTCTGCCGCATATTTTAGAGGATGAGACAGAGACAGGGCGGATCATGAAGCAGTACATGGGGTTGGAAAGGGACAGAAGCAAGGATACGCTCCATGGGGTGTTTTTGGATATTTGCGTAAACAGTACCGATCCCCTGATTTTTAAAGCGAGTGACCATCGTGTGCGCCAGAGTATGGATATTGCCAGAAAAATGGGGTTAAAGGCTGTAGTGTTCCATACGAATTATATAGTGAATTTCAGGCTGCAGAGCTATTTAGATACCTGGCTCGACAGAAATGAAGAGTATTGGACGCGGATTTTAGAGGATTATCCGGAGCAGGAAATCTATATGGAGAACATGTTTGATGAGTCTCCGGCGATGCTTTTGGAGCTGTCAAAGAGGATGGAGGATAAGGAGCGGTTTGGCATATGTCTGGATATTGCACATGGCCTGATTTCCGGGGCACCTTTAGAGCAGTGGCTCGTGGCTTTAAAACCGCAGAGGATTTCCCACCTTCATATCAATGATAATGATGGAGTTACAGATTTACATCAGCCTGTGGGTACAGGGAAGATGCCGTGGCAGCTTTTTACGGACTGGTGCAGGGACTTAGAGCGGGATCCGTCTATCCTGATAGAAGTAAGAGGGTATAGGGATCTGGCAGAGTCGGTAAAGAATATGGAGGAGCAGGGAATTTATCCGTTTGTATAAAGGAAAGCGAAAGAAAAGTCGATATAATATAGTAATAGGTTTATTGTATTTAGCGTTACTAATTTGATGCCGGATATAGATTTTATGATTGTATAGGCGGGGTTTACACAAGTGAGGTCTAAAATTTAGCAGAAAGGAAAGTGATGGGTATGGGAAAAAGGAACAGGAAACGGGTGGCGTGGTTGTTATCAGCGTCACTGGTGATGACATCTTTGGGGGTGCTGCCGGGGAATCTGGCGGCGGCAGATGCTCCTGAAGTGACGACGATTTCGGATGCAGCCGGATTTATGGATGCTGTGGAGCAGATGCGGGAGCCGAACGAAGGAAGAAAAGGAAAGTATCGGCTGACAGACGATATTATATTGACTTCGGAAAATATAGTGGAGCCCGTGGAAACCTTCGAAGGAGAGTTTAACGGAGATGGTCATAAAATCAAAGGTCTCAGGGTAGTAAAGGATGGGAAGCCCGCGGCGTTATTTACTACGCTTCAGAACAAGGCAAGGATTACGAATGTGACGTTCGCGGAAATCAATCGTGAAGAAACAGTCAGTGTTTCCGTGGATGCGGAGGGGCTTTTAGCCAAAAAGATCCAGGGAGAGGCAGAAGTCTCAGATGTGACGTTTTCCTCTTCGAGCTTTGCAATCAGTAAAGCAGCATCAAGAGGAAGCGTTGCGGTCAGCTCCGTCGGTCTGCTGGCAGGAGAGCTGGACGGAGAGGCAGAGATATCAAATGTCAAGATAGAAAGCTCCCAAATAGTAGTACAGGGTGCGGATTCTGTTTCGGCCGCAGGACTTCTGGCAGGCAAGGTACAGGGGCAGGTAAAAGTCAAGGGCGTGGCTGCGGTTACAGGGAGTGCCGTGACGGTAGATGGTGCTTCGCGTGAAGTCGGAGGGATTCTTGGTTCTATTTCCGGAGAAAGAATCGGGCAGTGCGAGAATCATGCCACTGTCACCTGTGTAAAGGGAGAAATGGTCGGTGGAATTGTC
>JAFVAA010000595.1 GCA_017476305.1 Lachnospiraceae bacterium | reverse complement strand
TTTAATCTGGCGAAAAGGGAAATCGTAAATATTCCGATGCTGGGGGAAATCGCGGCAGGTCAGCCGATTTATGCAGAGCAGAATATAGAAGGATATTTTCCGCTTTTACCGGAGGATGTGCCTGCCGGAAATTCTTTTATGTTAAAAGTAAAGGGCGACAGCATGATAGAGGTCGGCATCTATGACGGGGACCGGATTTTGGTGAAGGAAGAACATACGGCGACCAATGGAGACATTGTCGTAGCGCTGATAGAGGATTCTGCTACAGTAAAGACGTTCTATAAAGAAAACGGGCACTACAGACTGCAGCCGGAAAATGAAAGTATGGATCCGATTATTGTAGAGCAGGTGGAAATTTTAGGAAAAGTGGTCGGATTATACCGTACCTATCGCTAATTTTCATGGCGTAAGCAGAGCGGTAGCAGTAGAGAAGGAAAGTAAGATATATGGCAGGGAAGGATATTGAGAAAGATATTAAGGAGCACAGCTTTCATTCAGTGTATTTGATTTATGGAGAAGAGGGCTATCTGGTCAGGAAGTACAGAGAACTTCTGAAAAATGCTGTCCTTGGCAGTGAAGATGAGATGAATTATTCTTATTTTCAGGGAAAGGGAATCGATTTGGCGGAAGTGCGGGATATCGGTTCTACGCTTCCGTTTTTTTCTGACTACAGATTTCTTTTCATGGAGGAGACCGGTTTTTGTAAGACTGCCAGTGATGTGACAGAGATTTTGGAGGGTTTACCGGAAAGCACGATTGTTTTATTCGTAGAAAAGGAAGTAGATAAGCGAAACAAGTTATATAAATATATTGCGAAAAACGGACTTGTTTCTGAAATGAAAGCGATGAGTGAGAAAGAGACGCTTCAGTTCATTGCGGCAGAGCTTGGAAAGGGAAAGAAAAGGATTAAAGAGAGTACGGCGAAATATCTCTATGGACAGGTAAACAGTTCTCTTTTCAATCTTCGAAATGAACTCCAAAAGCTGATTGCATATTCCGGTGACAGGGTGGAGGTAACGCAGGAGGATATCGATGCCATCTGCTGTAAAGAGGTTACGGACCATATGTTTCAGATGCTTGATGCGGTGGCAGAAGGAGACAGCAGGAGAACGCTGCATTTTTACAGAGAGCTTCTGGTATTGCAGGAAGAACCATTAAAAATACTCAATCTTCTTTTCAGACATTGTAATATTCTTTTACAGATAAAAACAGAGCAGGGAAGTTTTTCCTTTGATGAGCTGGCGCGTAAGATAGGGATTAAGTCCTATTTTTTAAATAAATATGCAAGTCAGGCGAAGCGGTTCACGCTGGAGCAGATACGAGAGATGTTAGCTGCTTGTGTACAGACGGATTTCGATTTTAAGCGTGGAAAAATCTCCGATCGAATCGGTTTAGAGCTTCTTCTGGTCTCCTTTTCGGAAGGACGGAAAAAGACGCCGGCTTAAGAATCCTCTGTGAAAGCCCTTTTTTTGAGGGGAAAAAGTGAGGATGGGTTAAGAAAATAAAACAAAATTGTGATTTACTTAATAAAATTAAAAATTTAATGGATTTTACAAAATAATATTGAATTAAAACGAAGATTACGATATAATCTTAATCAGTTGAAGAACAAAGGAGTTCGGCAATGTCTATTTGTCGGACTCCTTTTTTTCTGCTCCAATGCATCCGAAGGATATGATAGGATGCGATGAAATGGTGTATAGGATAAGGAGGAATACTACATGAATCAGAAAGGAAATCCTGTGAAAGAGGCAGGGACAGTGATTGACCACAGGAAAAGAGGTCTTTATGATCCGAGGTTTGAGCATGACAACTGCGGAATCGGTGCAATCGTAAATATCAAGGGAAATAAGACGCATGACACGGTGTCCGGTGCACTTGATATCGTGGAAAAGTTAGAGCATCGTGCAGGAAAGGATGCAGAGGGAAAGACCGGTGACGGTGTCGGAATCCTTTTACAGATATCCCATAAATTCTTTTCAAAAACAGCGAAGAATCTGGGAGTAGATTTAGGAGAGGAAAGGGACTACGGAATCGGTATGATTTTCTTTCCACAGGATGAACTGAAAAAGAATCAGGCGAAAAAGATGTTTGAGGTCATCATTGAAAAGGAAGGATTAAAGTTTCTTTTCTGGCGTGAGGTACCGACGACTCCGGACATCCTCGGGAAAAAAGCTCTCGAATGTATGCCGTGTATCATGCAGGCGTTTGTAAAAAGACCAGACGATGTAAACAGGGGACTGGATTTTGACAGAAAGCTGTATGTGGCGAGACGTGAGTTTGAACAGAGTATTGATGATGATACCTATGTGGTATCCTTTTCGAGCAGAACGATTGTATATAAGGGAATGTTTCTCGTAGGACAGCTTCGGAAATTCTTTAATGATTTAGAGGATCCGGATTATGTTTCTGCGATTGCTATCGTGCATTCGAGATTTAGTACGAATACCAATCCGAGCTGGATGCGAGCACATCCGAACCGCTTTATCGTGCACAATGGAGAAATCAATACCATTGTCGGAAATGCGGATAAGATGCTCGGCCGTGAGGAAACGATGGAGTCACCGCTTTTATCCGATGAATTTCATAAAATTTTACCGGTAGTAAACCCGGGCGGTTCTGATTCGGCAAGATTGGATAATACGCTGGAGTTTTTAGTCATGAGTGGTATGGAGCTTCCGCTCGCCGTGATGATTACGATTCCGGAGCCATGGGAAAATGATATGAGCATCAGCCAGAAAAAGAGGGATTTCTATCAGTATTATGCGACCATGATGGAGCCATGGGACGGTCCGGCGTCTATCCTGTTTTCCGATGGAGATTTGATGGGAGCCGTGCTTGACAGAAACGGGCTGCGCC
>JAFVAA010000594.1 GCA_017476305.1 Lachnospiraceae bacterium | reverse complement strand
CTGTGGGAACAGTTACAGCGATGAATATACGAAATGTACCGTCAAAGCGACACTATCCAACGGAAAGGTTCTTACAGCGGATGTTAAGGGATTTGATGATACGGGAATCTATGTCAGAAGCGTTATTGATAATTTTAAGAAAACATATATCAAGGACACTATGACCGAGTATGAAAAGATGGATAAGGTGGCATGGTATCTGAGTGCGGAATATGACTACGAACTCTATCAGGACGATTGGGTTAGATACATCGTGACCGGAAGCGGTGACTGTATGGCGAGCAGATTCGCAGTGATGTATTTCTGCCGGGAGATCGGACTGAAAGCGGCAGCCTGTAGAAGCCTTGACACGCACGGTCAGACGATCGTCCGTGCCGGTGATAAGGTGTATATGGTGACAACCGGATTCGACGGACCGAAGCCGAGGGAGTACATGATCTATGAGATAAGCAGGGAGACATTTGATAAGCTGAATGAGAAGAATAAGATAGATCCGGAGTATATTTGGGGTGAGTAAGTTTTTTGTATATTTTGGACTTATTCTGTCTTGTTATATGTTATAATTAGCAAAGCAGCTTCGATGCGTGCTTGCATGCAATCGAAGATATTTTGTGAAAACAACATGGAGCCGGCAGGCGACATGATATAATGAGTTTCGTTTAATTATGGCGATTTCGCCATAATTAAACGAAATGAAAAACTGTATATGATTCAACTTAGGATGGTATATTAAGATAAGAGAATAACCGGAAAAAAATTAAAGGACGGTGTATTATAGTGCGTTATGAGAATATAGGCAAAGAAAGTGAAACGGTCGAATATAAGAAAAGCACCGGAGAATTGAAGGAAGGCGTTATCTCCATAGCTTCAATATTGAACAAACATGAACATGGCGACCTTTATTTTGGTGTAAAGAATAACGGCGATGTGATCGGGCAGGACATAAGTGATACTACTACCAGAGATGTAAGTCAGGCAATCAGGCTTAATATAAAACCTCCCATTTATCCGGTAATTGAAGAACAAAACTATGGGGACAGGAATGTTATACATGTTCAATTTGAGGGAAAACGCCGTCCTTATACTGCTTACATTATTCCCCGTATTCGCATTGCAGACGAAGATACCTTGATGGATCAGGAATTATATCGTGAAATGTTAAATGAAAGGGAAAACACTATAGATTCATGGGAAACAAAATTATCAAAATATCATATTAAGGATATTGATAAAGAAATATTTGCACGATATTTGAAAAAAGCAAAAGAAGTCGAAAGGATTACATTTGACAATGATGATCCTGTTGATGTGCTTTCAAAATTGGAACTGACAGATGGAGATACATTACTGAATGCAGGAGCAGCATTATTTGTTGACAGCGGAATGAATGATCTTCAAATGGCGAAATTTGCGACAAACGAAAGGTCACATTTACAGATATAAGAAGGCATACCGGTTCTATAATCGGTTTGGTGGAAATTGCAATGCAGTATTTGATAGATGCAATGGACTGGAGAGCAGAGTTTCATGGAAAACTTGAAAGAAAAGAGATACCGGAGATTCCGGTTGATGCTCTGCGTGAAGCGGTGGTAAACGCTTTTGCACACCGGCTGATAGAATCAGGGCAAAGCATACAGATTATGGTATTCAAAAACAGAATAGAAATATACAGTCCCGGAACTTTTCCGGAAAAGATTACCCCGGAAGAATTTGCCGAAGGAAATAAGAAAGCGATTCGTCGTAACCGGCTTATAACCCAGACACTATACTACTCTAAAGATATGGAAACTTTTGCCACGGGATTAAAAAAGATTCGTACATTATGTTCAGAAGCGGGAGTGGATTATGAGTTTCTAAGAGAAGAATATGGTTTTACGGTGATCTTTTATCGTCATTGTGGTGATGGCTGGGGCTGGAGCAGCGGTCAGGGCGAAACTCAAAAGAATATTCAGAGGGACAATGGCACTCTGAATGGCACTCTGGATGGCACTCTGGATGGCACTCTGAATAATGCTTTGAGTCACTCTGAGGAACAGAAAAAACAATTAAAAGATTTGATTATGAATAATCCTAAAATTACCAGAAGACAAATGGCTGAAGAATTAAATATTAGTGCAAGGTCTGTCCAGCGTTTGTTGAATGATATGCCGGAGGTGCATTTTACAGGCGGAGGCAGGAGTGGTCACTGGGTTATAGACAATAATTAAAAATCTCAAAAAATAATTCAAAAACATTAGAATTGTAAAAAAGACCTCGTTTCAGCAATCCATACTGGTTGTGCTAAAACGAGGTTTGTTTTATCCTACTACCTTGCCAAACACGAAGAATACATCATCTTCCTTGATTTCTCTCGGCTGATACTTCCGATGATTAAGGGATATAAGAAAGATCTTTCCGTCTTTGTGTCCGAGTTTCTTGATAAAGCCCTCTCCGTTGTGGAAGAAGATACCGATCTCACCATCATCAAGCTCGTTCTGTGCGTGTACCCACACGGTCTGTCCATTTACAAACTGCGGTTCCATACTGTCACCGGAGATTGTCACGCCAAAATCCGCATTGCCCGGAACTTCATTACCTACTTCGATTTCATCATAAGCCTCACTGTCCAGATAAGTGCCGTTACCGGCAGATACAGGAAGATGAAAGAGCCTCATGGTTCTTACAGCCGGAAAAGTAATAACTTCGGCAGACTTTTTCTGATACATGCCGCTTGCACGGAGCAGATCGGCATAGTCAGATACAAGCTGGATTCCGTCATTATTCAAATTGGATAAAAGGGAAGGTATCTCATTCCGGTCAAAAGCTCCCCTGATATCGGATATCATCAGAATATCGCACAGGACAAGCAGCATTTCCCCTGATATCTTTATCCGTCCGGATTCCCAGTTGTATATCATCTGGTTGGTAACACTGTATCCCCTTTTCTGGAATTCTTCAGCGACCTCGACCTGCGACATCTTGCGGTCTGTTCTGAGTGTTTGCAGGTGTTCATTTAAGTGATTCATAGCTTTTCCTCTTTTCTACTGGACACAATAGACACTGCGGAATATTGGTGTCCAAAACTTCAGATTAGTTTCTTATGTGTCATATTATACTATGGGGAAACACGAAAATCAAGGTCTGATACTTAAAAAATATTCAAAATGGATAAAAAAGACAAAAATAACTCTTGAAATATTCAAAGTGATGATTTACAATAGTCATACAGTCGATTATACATTCTTTTCTTTTGGCGTGTGTAAGAATCGGTGTGTGGGCTGTGTTCAGATGTTTTAAGGCGGCATAAGTGATAACCCTACTAATGCTTGTGCGCCGGTTATTTTTTTAGTAACTGTGTCCGGCACTACGGAAGGTGGTGCATCGGAACTCGGACACATGGAGGATTGACTTGCGGGGTGACTTTCCCTTTCCCTTGAAGCGAGAGCTTCGTGCAAGCCACAAACAGAAATGCTATTTGTGTTGCGGAAGGTGAGGTAAATTGAATAATACGATTAGAAAGCGAGATATGGATTATGAAGGTTTGAGTGAGGTTGACAAAGAGAGCAGAGTATATCAGGTTGAGAAGAAGGGCGAGCATACAGCGGATATATCCATCAGGTGTAGGCGTTGTAATCAGTTTCTTTTAGGATATGATCTGACACATGATGACGATAAGCTGATTTTGGAACACATTACACTGCCGCCGTGCAGGTGCAAGAGAGTTGTGAGGCTAATGAAATATACGGAGGGGATTCTTCGTATGCATGCGGTGAATAACATCGTAAAGCTATAAGTTTTTATGGAAAAGTGGCTGTGCTGGTTAGCGGGCAGCCACAGATGGTTGGAACATTTACAAGTGAATCAGGGCACCACCTGCAAGGGCGGTATCCATAAGTCTTAGGCAGGACGGATATTGAGCACCATAGACGCAGGGGAACAGTTCAGTATGGGAATACTGGAGGTTTCTCTGTATCTATGGTGTTCTTTTTTGTCCGGGTTTTTTGAAAAGTCATAATGTAGATAAAGTGTATTTTTTCAAAATAATTTTTATAATCTTCCATTCTATATATAGGGAGAGTTTTTCTGCAAAAATTGAGGATGAAAAAAATTTGATATTATGGTGGAATAGAGAGTTATTTTGTACGCTGAATCGTTTACCCGGTTAGAAAGGCAAATTTAGATATGCCGGATGAACGCTTGAGCGAACAAGGATGTTCCTCTTGCAACTTATTAACAAGGATTGCGTTTATAAACGCATTTGTCGGCAAATGGGGGAAGTACAACCCTGATCCTTTTTGACTTATAACAGTCGGAAAGGAGTCATTATGACAACATCAGAATATTTAACAAATTCACAGAAGAATGTAGCCCGGCTCACAGATGCAGAGTTGGAGGCTATGGGAAGGAGAATCAGAGAGGCGAGAGAAAAGAAGGGCGTGAAACAGATCGAACTTGCATTGCAGCTCGCTATCGGCAAGAACCAGATGTATCGGATCGAGAGCGGGCAGACACCGTGCAAGACGGAATATCTGTATGAGATCGCACAGGTGCTTGATGTATCACTTGATTATCTGTTCTTTGGAAATCGAGATTGCAAGACTATTACAGAGAATGATGATGCAGTGCAGGAGATTGTGTCTTTGTGCGGTGGAAAGGATTTAGAAACAGTACATAAAGCTCTTAATATTCTCAAGGCGTTCTTTGCCTGATATGACAGGGCTTGTTTCGGTGTGTACTGTTTCAGATGATGTGCTGTGACAAGCAGCATTTAATCAGTAAATGAGAAAAGTCGCCCTACAAAGTAGACAAGGCTCTAAAAGTGTATCTTTGCAGGGCGACGATTTATGAAGCGATTGTTATATATGATAAACACGTCGAACAAAGCAGGGGTTTGACAATGATATTACGCAGGGAAGGAGCGATATACGATGAGCAAGGGATCAGGATATTACGGATCGGAAAGCCGTTATGTATGCCGGACATTGCAGCAGGGCGATGTCATTCTGATCAACTTCGGAGATAAGCGTGAGGGAAGCAGGAGCCTTTACGGAAAGAGACCGGGGTATGTGATAAGCAGACATGCGGATGATATGGCGGTCAGTGTAATTATGGTCGTGCCGCTGTTCCGTGAAAGGTCGAGAGATAATGCGGGAAGTGATGTGGAGATCAGACCTCTTGACTGCTGTGGACTTCGATATACGGAGTATGCACAGGTCATGAACATACAGAAGATCAGGAAACATCAGGTTATCAGACGCATAGGTCGTGTAAAGAATGACACGATTCATGCAGAGCTTCTATCTTCCATGTGGGAACAGGTGGAACGGGAAGATGGCTGATAAAGATGTTTCAAAGTAGTGTTTTAGTCCCATTTATAATCAGAGGCTTACTTTTAAGAATGTGGATTATATCATACATGAGAATGGAACGACCGTGTATGACAGCAATAATAATATCATAGGAGAGTACCCTACGGAATCGGAGGCGGTGGAAGCCATACAGGAGATGATAGAAGGGTACTATGGATAAGATTGGAGGAAAAGAAATGCACGATAACAGAACATATAGCAGAGGAGCGAACAGATTTCAAGGTGGCAGGAGCCGTGTGAGCAGGAATGATAATAGAGAAATCGGTCTTGATGGAAGTAATGAGAAGTTTGAGCAGGATTCCATGAGAAGACCATATTATGAGAGACTGGACATTATTCTTGTGGATTTCGGTCTTGATTATGAGAGCAGTGTGATAGGAGATTTCCGTCCGGCGATCGTGATAAGCAATACAGAGTATAACAGACATTCTCCGGTCATGCAGGTACTGCCGCTTACGAAGAAGCTGAAATCAGTGGACAAGCCCTATCATATATTTGTTGACCGTCTGGACTGTGAAGATTTCTCTGCTTCCGGGGTATGCCTTGTTGAGCAGATCACCACGGTTGACAGGAGGCAGGTCAGACGAAAGATCGCAAGAGTGGTTGATGAGGGACTGGCAGCAAAGATTGATGTGGCAGTCTTAGATCAGCTTGATATACCGTATGAGAGATATACGGGGTGAGGATTATGATTATGGAAGAGAATAGATCAGCACCGGCAGAGTTTTCCGATGTAAATGCGGATCAGCTTACGGATATCGGCAGGCTTCGGATCGACAGCAGCAAGCCGGTAGAGGAGAGGCGGAAGCAGTATCTTAGGCAGGTGGGCGATCCCTACATGGTAAAGGTAGGCGATATGATGGTCAGGCTGTCCTTTGCCAACAATGGCGTATCATTTGAGGAGGCATTTGAAAATCTGCTTTCAATGTCATAAAAAAAGTCGTGACAAGATGGTGGAAGCATGGTAAACTGATATATGAGAGAGGACACAGATTAGAGAAAGGTCTGTGGCTGGCACAATTCTATCTGTTATCCGGTCTGTACGGCTTAATAATATTTAAGGAGTGACAGACAATGGATAATTTCAGGAAAGTTTATCATGCAGCCGCCTATGAACGGCTGTCTAAGGAAGATGGAGACATTGCTTCTTCCGGCAAGACGGAGAGCAACAGTATATCCAACCAGAGATCCCTTATTGAGAATTTCATAACAGAACACGAGGATATCGTCCTGACGAAAGAGTATGTTGACGATGGTTATTCCGGTGCGAACTTTGACCGTCCGCATTTTCAGATGATGCTTGAAGATATCAAAAGCGGCATCATCGACTGCGTGATCGTGAAAGACCTTAGCCGGTTCGGGCGTGAGTACATTGATTCCGGAATGTATATCGAGAGATTATTTCCGGCTCTTGGTGTGCGTTTTATTGCCATCAATGACCATGTGGATACTGCCGGCGGTAATCAGGACGATATTATTCTGCCATTTAAGAACTTAATGAATGACGCATATTGCAGGGATATCAGCATTAAGATCAGAAGCCACCTTGCTGTCAAGCGGAAGAACGGCGAGTATGTCGGGGCATTCGTGGTCTACGGGTATATGAAGTCCGGGGATGATCCGCACAAGATCATACCGGACACTTACGCTGCGGGCATCGTGCAGGACATTTTCCGAATGAAGTTAAATGGTTACAGTCAGAACACGATAGCGGACAGACTGAATGAGCAGGGTATCCTCTGTCCGATGGAATATAAGCACAGTGTCGGCATAAAGGTGACGGATAATTTCAAGACGCATGAGCAGGCTGTGTGGTCGCCTGTCTCGGTCAGACGCATACTTGAAAATGAGATCTATACGGGTGTGCTGATACAGGGCAGACACTCCACACCGAACAATAAGGTGAAAAAGATGTATCTGAAGCCGGAAAATGAATGGATACGCATTGAGGAGAATCATGAGGCGATCGTGGGAAAACGGGAATTTATGCTCGTGCAGAAGCTTCTTAAGATGGATTCAAGGACTTCTCCAAATGAGGACGGTGTATATCCTCTTTCCGGTCTGGTGGTCTGCGGCGACTGCGGTGCACCGATGATCAAGCGGGATGTTCCGGCAGGCGGCAGGATCTATTCCTATTATGTGTGCTCAAGGCATGATGTGAGAAAGGACTGCAGCCCGCACCGGATTCCAAAGGCAAAATTAGAAAATGATGTGCTTATGGTCTTGCAGACACATATAGCAAATGTGATGGACTTAAAGCAGATTCTTGACTATGTGGATGTGGTCCCGTTTCAGAAGATAGAGCTTAAAGAGTTGGAAAAACGCAAAGAGGACATGGAGGCAAGAGTTATAAGAAGCCGGGAATTAAGAGATCATCTGTATGAGGATATGAAGGACGGCATGATTCCGAAAGAGGACTACATGGAGATGTATGAGGGATATACCGAGAGCAGGAGAAAAGCGGAGGAAGCGGTAAAGGTGCTTGAAAAGGAGATTGCGGCGGTATTGGAACAGAGTACGGAGAAATACCAGTGGCTCGCCTACTTTTCGGAGCATAAGAATATCGACAGACTTACAAGGCTTACTGCGGTGGAGCTGATTGATCAGATCCGGGTGATAGACAAGAAGCATATCGAGATTACATTTAACTTTGATGACTGTTATCAGTCTCTTATCCGGCGGATGAAGATGATGGGGTATGAGATAAATGATTCAGACGCAGGCTTTTGATTGATAAGAAAGAGGTGGGCTGATATGGCAAGAAAATCGAGAAAACATGAGTATCTGAATTCTTCGGATATACAGAGTGATGTGAATGATCCGCTCCTTTATGATTCCGCCGTCACAAGATGCAGCGCAGATATTGACGGGAATAATGGTACGATCCGTAAATTTGCAGGCTTCCGTGCCGGACTGTATGCAAGGCTTTCTCTGGAGAGCGAGGCGAACCGTGAGAGGAATACGATTGAGAATCAGATGGAGCTTCTGAAATCATTTGTTGCAGGGAAAAATGATATAGAGGCGGTAAGTGAATATTACGATATCAGCAGGACGGGTACGGACTTTGACCGTCCGGGATTTGCTGATATGATGCAGGATATCAGGGAGCAGAAGATAAACTGTGTCATTGTAAAAGATGACCGTGTTATAATAAGGACAAAGTTAGGGAAAGCCCGAAAAATCAAGGGTTTCGCACTAATTTAGTCCTTATTTT
>JAFVAA010000593.1 GCA_017476305.1 Lachnospiraceae bacterium | reverse complement strand
GGCAAGGGCTTTGCAGTCGTAGCAGAAGAGGTCAGGAACCTGGCAGGTCGTTCGGCAGAAGCTTCCGGTCAGACGGCTGAGATGATTGAAGATGCGATTACGAAAGCAAAGCGCGGAGAAGAGCTTGCTGATCAGACCGAGAAGACACTGACTGTAGTTGCAGATATGATTGATAAGATTGCCGGCCTCAGTGGAAATATTGCCAAGACTTCAAATGATCAGGCAACGGCTACTTCGCAGATCGATCAGGCGTTGTCACAGGTATCTCAGGTCGTTCAGACGAACTCCGCTACGAGCGAGGAGTGTGCTTCGGCCAGTGAGCAGTTATCCGGACAGGCAAGAGGCCTGAATCAGGAGATTGATAAATTCCAGCTCAAGGATATTGTGGGCGGCATGTCCTCCAGGGCTTTGGGGTATGAGGAAACTCCGATGTTGGAGGGAGATAATTTCATGTATTAATGAAAGAGCCGGTAAATGTTTTTTCTTCTATTTGGCATCTTGACAAATATTCGTTCCTGTACTAAGATGATTACAATGCGTGGATGAGAAGAGCAGATGGCTAGTCTGTGACAGAGAAGGGTGCAGGTTTTGGGTTTCGGAGATTCATTCGGTTCCTGTGGACAGGAATGGACGGAATCCTTTTGAAATGACCTTGCTGAGAGTGCCCGGGACAGAAATGGTGGTCTGTGACCAACTCGGAGTGGCTCTAATCAAGCCCGGCTGACGCCGTTATCGTCAAATGAAGTGCAGTAAAATTTATAGAAAGACTTTCCTGTTTTCAAAAATATCTTTAGCGTTACTATAGCTACGGGCTGTGAAAACAGGGATGCTGATAGATAAATTTTATTGAATAATGGTGGAAACGCGGAGAATATTCGTCCCTTCTGGTGAAAAGCCGGAGGGGACTTTTTTTGTTCTTCTGTTTTTAAAGAAAAATCCTCCCCCGGCAGGTCTATGAAGAAAAATGAGAAGAAAGAGGAGGATTCGAACATGAAAGTAACATTAAAGGATGGTTCCTGTAAGGAATATGATGGAGCGATGGCAGTGATTGATATCGCAAAGGATATCAGTGAAGGGCTGGCAAGGGCAGCCTGTGTGGCAGAGGTAGATGGTGAGGTGGTCGATCTTCGTACCGTGGTGGATCGGGACTGTACACTTAATATCCTGACCTTTGATTCGGAGGCGGGAAAAAAGGCATACCGCCATACCTGCGCACACGTAATGGCAGAGGCTGTACAGAATCTCTATCCGGATGCAAAACTGACGATAGGACCTGCCATCGAAAATGGATTTTATTATGATTTTGACATGCCAAGTCTGACGAGAGAGGATTTAGATAAGATTGAGGCTGAGATGAAAAAAATCATCAAAAAGGGTGACACTTTAAAGCGGTATACTTTGTCAAAGGAAGAAGCAGTGAAGCTGATGACAGAGCGCGAGGAACCGTATAAGGTCGAGATGATTGAGGAGCATCCGGAGACGGATACCCTGACTTTTTATCAGCAGGGAGATTTTATCGAGTTCTGTGCCGGACCGCATCTGATGTCCACAAAGCAGATCAAGGCGTTTAAGCTGACATCCTCTTCCGGTGCTTACTGGAGAGGGGATGAGCATAATAAGATGCTGACCAGAATTTACGGAACAGCATTTAGTAAAAAGGCTGACTTAGAGGAGTATCTGGCGTATCTGGAGGATATCAAGAACCGCGATCATAACAAGCTTGGACGTGAGATGGAGCTTTTCACGACGGTGGATGTGATTGGCCAGGGGCTTCCGCTTCTGATGCCAAAGGGTGCGAAGATGATTCAGAAGATGCAGCGCTGGATTGAAGATTTAGAGGATAATGAATGGGGTTATGTCCGTACGAAAACACCATTTATGGCAAAGAGCGACCTCTATAAGATTTCCGGTCATTGGGATCACTATCAGGATGGGATGTTTGTCCTGGGCGATGAGGAGAAGGATAAGGAGGTTCTGGCGCTTCGCCCGATGACCTGCCCGTTCCAGTATTATGTTTATAAAGCAACACAGCATTCCTACAGGGATCTGCCGCTCCGCTACGGGGAGACCTCTACACTGTTTCGAAATGAGGACTCCGGGGAGATGCATGGTCTGACACGAGTGCGTCAGTTTACGATTTCCGAGGGGCATCTGATTGTAAGACCGGATCAGATGGTGGAGGAAGTAAAGAAATGTCTGGCATTGGCGAAGTATTGCCTACAGACGCTGGGTGTCGAGGAGGATGTGACCTATCATCTTTCAAAGTGGGATCCGGAGAACCGGGAAAAATACATCGGAGAGCCGGAGGAATGGGAACAAAATGAGCAGCATCTGCGTGATATCATGACAGAGCTTGAAATCCCGTTTGTAGAGGATGTCGGAGAGGCGGCTTTTTATGGTCCGAAGATTGATATCAATGCGAAGAATGTGTATGGAAAAGAGGATACGATGATTACAATCCAGTGGGATGGATTTATCGCAGAGCAGTTCGATATGTATTATATCGACCAGGATGGGGAGAAGAAGCGTCCCTATATCATTCACAGAACTTCTATGGGCTGCTATGAGAGAACGCTTGCGTGGCTGATTGAAAAATACGCAGGGAAATTCCCGACCTGGCTCTGCCCGGAGCAGGTGCGTGTGCTTCCGATTTCTGAAAAGTATGCGGATTATGCAGAAGGTGTCTTAAAGGAGCTTCGGAAAAACGGAATTGATGCCACGGTAGACAGCCGTTCGGAAAAGATTGGTTATAAGATTCGTGAAGCGAGATTAAAGAAGGTTCCTTATATGTTAGTCGTAGGCGCAAAGGAGGAGGAAGACGGAACCGTGTCTGTCAGAAGCCGCTTTGCGGGAGATGAAGGAGTGAAACCGCTTTCTGCGTTTATCAGTCAGATCTGCGAGGAGTTTCGCACGAAGGAGATAAGAGAGGAAGAGGTACAGGAGGAGCAGAAGTAGATGGGTGTAAAAAATAAGAATCAATTCGCACTGACACCACCGATGGGATGGAACAGCTACGATTATTATGACACTTCGGTAAATGAAGAGCAGGTGAAGGCAAATGCAAGATATATGGCAGAAAATCTGAAGGAATTTGGCTGGGAGTACATTGTCGTAGATATCGAGTGGTACAGCTATGATACCGGCAGCCAGAGGGAGAAGTACCAGTATATTCCGTTCTGGAAGGTGGAGATGGATGCGTATTCCAGACTTCTCCCATGTGAGCAGAAATTCCCGTCCGCAAAGGACGGGAAAGGTTTTAAGCCTCTCGCGGATTACATTCATGATCTGGGGCTTAAGTTTGGAATCCATATCATGCGTGGGATTCCCAGAAATGCCGCACATCAGCATACGGGGATTTTAGGAAGTGAAAAGAAAGCCAATGATATCGCAGATCCGTCGAATATCTGCGCCTGGAATCCGGACATGTACGGAATCCGTCCGGAGGCAGAGGGGGCACAGGAGTATTATGATTCCATCTTTGCACTCTATGCGGAGTGGGGAGTGGATTTCGTAAAGTGTGATGATATCTGCAGGATGGACATGCCTTCCGCGAAAAAGGAAATCGAGATGCTCCATGAGGCGATTATGAAATGTGGCAGAGAGATTGTGTTAAGCCTGTCACCGGGACCGGCGCTGATCGAGGAGGCATGGCATTATGAGACCTATGCGAATATGTGGAGGATTACGGATGATTTCTGGGATAAATGGGAGCTTTTAGAGCCGATGTTCGAAAGGTGTGAGCTCTGGCAGAATCACGTAAGCGCAGGCTGCTATCCGGACTGTGATATGCTGACGCTCGGAAAGCTCGGGAAAGGCTTTGACGGAAAGGGATGGGACTGCAATTTCACGAAGGAGGAGCAGAAAACGATGATGACGCTCTGGTGCATCTTCCGTTCGCCAATGATGATCGGGACAGAGCTGACGCTTTTAGATGATTTTACGAAAGGGCTTTTGACGAACAGGGATGTTTTAGGGCTTTTAAAACACTCGGAGGGAGCAAGGCAGGTATACCGGGATGCGGAAAGGGTGATCTGGTGCTCGGGGGATACTTTAGAGGATGCCTGGTATCTGGCTGTGTTTAATCTTTCTGACGATGGCGAGGTAAAAATCCCTTGGGAACGTGTGGAAAATTATGGAATCACCGGGAAAAAGGGAACAGAGCTCTGGAGTGGGGAAACTGTGGATTTAAGCGGGAAGGAAAGCATTTTTGTACCAAAACACGGAGCAAGGCTTTTGAAGCTGTGAGAAGCTGCCGAAATAATTATAGGATGAAAAGAAGATTGCCGTCAAAACATTTTGGCGGCAGTCTTGGCATAAACCATAAATGGCAGGGAGGTTATAGGATGTGTGGAGAAAATAAAGCTCTTGCTATCATTACGGCAAGGGGAGGCAGTAAGCGGATTCCGAAAAAAAATATCAAGGATTTTTTGGGCAGACCGATCATTGCCTATTCGATAGAAGCTGCTTTAAAATCGGAGGTCTTTGCTGAGGTGATGGTATCGACGGATAGTGAGGAGATTGCTGAGATCGCGAAAAAATATGGAGCAAAGGTACCATTTATGCGCAGTGAGAAGGCAGCCAGCGATTTTGCTACGACGGCAGATGTGCTTTTAGAGGTGTTAGAGGAGTATGAAAAAAGGGGAGAGAAATTTGAATTTTTTTCCTGCATTTATCCGACCGCTCCGTTTATCCGGGCAGAAAAGCTGAAAGAGGCATTCCGGAAGCTAAAGGAGAGCACTGCGGATGAAGTGCTTCCGGTGGTTTCCTTTTCGTATCCGCCACAGCGCGGCTACATCATGAAGGATGGTTTTCTGGAAATGAAATGGAAGGAAAATTTCAGTGTACGTTCGCAGGATTTAGAAATGATGTACCATGATTGCGGGCAGTTCTATTTTTACAGGACTGCTGCTTACCAGAGGAGAAAGGGCCTGATGACGGATGGACTTTTGCCTTATGTGATTGATGAATTAGAGGTACAGGATATTGATAATGAAACGGATTGGAAGTTAGCGGAGTTGAAATATCAATTATT
>JAFVAA010000049.1 GCA_017476305.1 Lachnospiraceae bacterium | reverse complement strand
ATGGTAAGCTTCATCTTCTGATACCCTTCCGAGCTGATGATAATGGTGTGGTCTCCCCTACGTTTTCCGTATCCATCAGTAAAATTACCCTTAGAAATGGTAAGCTCACCGTCACCCTTTGTATACCCTGTCGTAACAGGATAAGCATTCTCTGTATAGGCAATTCCCGTAATCTTATCAATAAAGTCTTTATCTCCTACGAGTACCACATCCTCGTCCTCATACACGGATTCTGCCCCGTCCTTTAGCTTCAAAGCTTCTACATCCTCACCATAGAATGCACCATACTCCTGAATATCTCCTAAAAGATTATCCTCTAAAACTGCCTTTGCAGTAGCAGGCTTGCTAATCGTCTTTCCCTTTCCGCCTGCTTTATAGGCTGCAAAGGTCAGATATTTTCCTTCATCCAATCTCGCATCAGAGACCGCATTATAGTAGTCCACGAAATCATAAACATTCACGCCATCCTTACTGAATATAGCATCCGGTGTCGATACCTCCGTCTCATATCTCTCCACGATTCCTGTCGCATACGCATTCGTAAAGCCCATACGGTCAAAAATCGTCGCATTCACGAGAAGGTCTACATCAAATAAAAGATTGGCAGAAACTGCACTTCCACCGCCGGAGCTTCCGGAAGAGCCTTCCGTAATCGAAACAGTTGCACCGGTTCTCGCATCTATCTTCGGAATCGTCACATAGCTTCCGAGCTTCTTTGCTCTCCTTGCTGTCGGATAGCTTACCACCTCAAAGGATTTTGCCATCGGCTTATAGCCGGTTTCATATACAGTAATCGTATATTTACCCGGAACTGCTGTATGATTTACTCCATTTCCGTCATTTCTCGTCGGATCATTATAAAGTACAAATAAATCCTGTGAAATCCGGTAGCAGTCATCTATCTCCTGTAGCTCCACGACCTCCCCGGATGGTGTCTTTAAAGTGGCTCTCTCCAAACCATCATCCACAGCATACGGTGCACCATTTACTGCAAAGTGGATATTCTGCCCCGGATAAATGGATCCTGCTTCCTTCAGCTGCAGGGTTGGAGCCGTCTGCTCAACCACATGGATTCTCGCCATCACAGTTTCATAGCCACTGGAATGAATGCGAAGACGATATCTTCCGTTACTATTAAAATTTCCCTGTCCGATCGGAATCGTAATCAGTCCCACCGTATTTCCTGCATGCGTGGTAAATGTCTTTTCATACGCAAGATTACCATTTAATGCAATCTGCGTATCATCATCCTTTGCAAGCTCCAAAGCCCCTTCTGCAGCAATGGCATCAAACCACGCTTTATCATCCGCGGAGGTATAGTTAAACATCACCTGTACCTCACCGCTTACATTATAGCCGTTTCGGATGATTTCCGCATCCGGCGCATAGTATCTTCTGCCGGTATTCTTTGTGATATCCTTCGCAAAGGTCGTCTTTTTCGGTTTTACTCTCAGATTTCCCGCATCATCATAATTTGTCAGGTAATAATCCCAGTAAGCGACAGAACCATGCGCTAAAATATAGTCTGCTGATGTCTTTTCCGTCGATACCACTGGCATCTCCGGATTCGTATTTTTCTCATCAAAAACGAGGCTCTGTGACTTTCCGGAGGAAGTAATTGTAAGCTTCGCAGGGTGCAAGGTCGTAACCTCCCACTTTACCACGCTTCCATCATCACTGACATTTGTCACGGCATTTGTGATATCTGCTCCGTCCACATGCAATGTACAGTTCTTTACCGAATATCCGTCTGCAAAGGAAACGGCAAGCCATTTGCTCCATGTCATATCCACTAAAGTTGCTGTGGCATAATTTGCATTTTCCACCTCTGAGCTTCCGCTCGTAGAGTCTGCCGGTTTTGCTGTCTGTGTTGTCACATTAGAAGAACTGCTTCCACCGGTCTGCTGTGACGATGAGGCAGAACCCGTGCTGACAGCAGAACTGGAACTTGCGGAAGAACCGGAGCCTGAGAAGAAAACACCACCGCCGCCAGGATAGCCTGCAGGTCTGGCACTGGCTGTAGGTGCTGTGCTGGCTGTAGGTGTGGTGCTGGCTGTAGGTGTGGTACCCACTGCTGCAGAAACTGCCGTTTCATTCCTCTCCCCCGAAGGATTTACGTCAGCAGATGGTGTCACAGTATTAAGAGCCACATATGTACTTTCTGGTGTGGCGGTATTTTTTGTCTTCTCATCGGTACTCTTTGTCTCATCCTGTGTCTCCGAAGCAGGTATCCCGGTAGCTTCTGTCTTCTTCTTCGCTCCCACGGATACCGCACATTTTAAACTGTATTTCTTTACTTCCCCATTTGATTTTGCTTTAACTGTACAAATGATAGAGGTTTTTCCCTTTTTCTTCGCACAGACGAGTCCTTTTTTCGAAATCGTGGCTATCCTTTTATTTTTTGATTTCCAGGTAATCTTCGAACCGGATGGTGCCTTTTTCACCTTTAAAGCCACCCTTTTTCCCTCTGTTAAAATAACTTTCTTTGCATTTAGCTTTGGTACTGATTTTGCTTCTGCAGCTTGCGGGCATCCAGAAACAGGAGTCAGGGTAACTGTCATGGCAGTTGCCAAAACTCCAGCCATCCACTTCATTTTGACTCTCTTTTTAAACATTTTTTTCTCCTTTCCCTTTGACACATTGTCTTAATATTTGTGCACATTGGTTCTCATGCTTTATGGATACAATACGCACACATTTTGTAATCAAAACTTCACATTTTGGTCACATTTTTGACATGTTCTATAGTAAAAGATTTTCCCACTTTTCGTCAACGAAAAAAGGGGCTGTTAATGAGAAGTTTTCTCTAACTAGAGTTAGTTGAGAAATTTTCTTCATCAACAGCCTTTTATCATTTTTTCACGGCTTCTTCCGCTTTCCACTTTTTCAATCTTTTACAGGTTTAATGCAAGTACCACACCCACAAGCCCTCCACATACACTCCCAATCACCGCCCCCCAGATGACATCCCTCGGAAAATGCACTCCTGCCACCACCCGGATTACAGCTAAAAACACCCCCATCACACAGATAAAAATTCCCAAAAATATATGATAAAAGCAGACCGTCACACCTATCACATAGATGGAAAAAATATGTCTGCTCGGAAAGGACTTTTCCCTGGTATCTTTTGGAATCAGAGGTTTGATATCATAAATTTCATACGGTCTTTTCTGATGTGCATGAGCACGGAAAAAACTGACGATAAGAAACGAAAACAGGGGTACCACGAGGAAGAGGAAGCCCTTTTTATACTCCTTATGAAAAAACAAATCTGCCAGTGCCGTAAGATAAAGAGCCGCCGTAGAGTATGTAAGGCACTTACTTGCAATCCCTATCGCCTTCACCCCCCAGGAAACTCCCGTTATTCTTTTGGCAAAATATTCATAACTTTCCTGCTTCATCTCTCCTCCCCTGTGTCATTATCACAGCGATGCTTTCTTCTTCGCATGATAGATATGTTCTCTTCATGATAACTTTTCAAATGTTCATCCGTACTCCAAATCATAATACTCCCAATCGCAGGTACCGTTTCACGATATTGATTATAATCATATATAATGGATAAATCTCCAAGTCCTATTTTACAAGTTGAAAACTCCTCCACATGATCTGCCAGATATAAAAGTCCCTGCCTGTCCATGGATTTACTATTATATAATTTCCATGGAACATCATTATTTGCTGTTCTCTTCAAATATTCTCCAAATTTTCCTGCAATACTCCTTCGAACATTTCCCTCAGCAATATGAGCAATATGATTTCCCGTTTCAATAATAGTGGCAGCTGGCATAATCAATAATTCATTTTTTTCTAAAACTTTTTTCCATTCTTTCTTAACAGTATGTGCATCACTGCTCATGTTCGGCACTTCTAGCAAATTCAACAGAATAGACGTATCTATAAACCTTACGTTCAAATTTACACCCCCAACCATGAGTAATCTTTTGTCTTTTTTTCATCCTTTAAGGTCTTTAACAGGCTTTCATCAATCATTGCATTTCCTAAACCACCTGATACAAGCATATTCGGAAAGTCCTCAATATCTACAAAAGAAGTAATCTTACTGGTTCCTTTTTCTTTTTCACGATAAACCACGGAAACTCCCACTAATTCTCCTTTTCGATAAGAGTTCATCAGTGCAGCATTATGTGTAGTAATTACAACATCTACCTGTCTTTCATTTCCTATCTGTACCAGTCTGCTAATCAATTTACTCACTCTAGCCGGATGAATGCCATTATCAATCTCTTCTATAACAATGATACTATTTGGCTCAGACATTAAAATTGCAGTCAATATTGCAATACAGCGCAATGTACCATCCGACAACTGTCTGGCATCAACTAACTCAGAGTTTTTTAGGTATTTTTCTCGTAAAGCAAATATTACGTCACCAATTTTCGTTTCAATAAATTCAATCCCCAAAATATCATTTTCGGGAAGATCTTTTACAATCTCCAGTAAATGCTCCTTTTCTTTCTTTTTTTTACACATTTTATTGAGAACAGCAGATAAATTATCACAATTTGTCCTTAATTCAACATCTGTTACCCTGACATAATTCCGAATCTCTGACGGAACCGGATTAAGAATCATAATATTTTTTAATTGACTGATCATTTTTTCAAGCATCGATGCAATTTCCCGTTCTTCATTTGACTCCCTCAAAACCTTTCCGGCAATTTGAGGTAAAATTGCTGATGAACGCACACAAATTGTATCAGGGTTCATACCTTTTTTACCATTCTTATACTGTACTTTTATCTCAATTCTATCGTAATCCGCCTTTTTCGTTTTAAAAACCGGATTTTTTTTAGGTCCCAAAGAATCCACTTCTACTAAATACAATCCTTCTTCATCAACCATGACATTTCCATTTACCCGTATCCTGATTTCATAGAGCAAATCCTGATTATCATCCCAATCTATCAAACATCCCAATTTAAAGGTGCTGGTTCTAAATCTGGTACATCCATGACTTCCACCACGAATAGATGTACCTATGTTTTTCGTCCCATCTAAAATGGTACTAAGTTCCAACCCGGCAGCCAACATAGCAAGCACAGTGATTCCTTCAATCGCATTACTCTTCCCGGAAGCATTTGTACCGATAAGAGTTGTTAATGTCTCTATATTTAGTTCTGCTTTTTCAAAACTTTTAAAATTTTCAAATATAAAACATTTTACCACCGAACCAGACCTCCTGCATCTTATATTTTCCAAAAAATTAAAAATACATAGTTTTACTTCCCTCTACGATATCCACCACGAACTGTCAATCCTGTTCATCTTCTTTCACTGCAACCGTTTTTAAGCAAAGCTCATTAAGCTGCTTCTCATCGACCACATTCGGCGCATCCGTCATCAGGCAGGATGCATCCTTTACCTTCGGAAATGCAATCACATCACGAATGCTGTCTTCTTTTGCCATCAGCATGATCAGGCGGTCAAGCCCGTAGGCAAGTCCCGCATGAGGCGGCACCCCGTACTTAAATGCCTCTAATAAAAATCCAAACTGCTCATTTGCCTTCTCTTTCGTAAATCCCAGTGCCTCAAACATCGTCTCCTGCACATCATTCTGATGAATACGAATCGAACCGCCTCCAAGCTCCGTTCCATTTAAAACAATATCATAGGCTCTCGCACGTACCTTTTCCGGATGCTCCTTTAAAAGAGGAATATCCTCCTCCATCGGCATTGTAAACGGATGGTGCATCGCTACGTAGCGTCCCTGCTCCTCCGAATACTCAAATTCCGGAAACTCCGTCACCCATAAAAATTTATAGACATTTTTATCTAAAAGGTCCAGATTTTTCGCTATCTCCAGACGCAGATTTCCAAGCACGTCCCACACTATCTTATTCTGATCTGCCGCAAAGAGAAGTAAATCTCCTGCCTCTCCCTCCATCGCAGTCACCAGATTTTTTAATTCCTCTTCTGTCATAAATTTTGCAAAGGAGGATTTGTACGTACCATCTTCCTGAATGGATAAATACGCAAGCCCCTTTGCTCCAAAATCTTTCGCAAATTTTACAAGAGCATCAATTTTTTTACGCGGCATATTTCCCTGCCCCTTTGCATTGATTCCGCGAACAGAACCACCGTTTTCCAATGCCCCTGTGAAGACACCAAATCCACAGCCCTTTACCACCTCGGAAACATCCTTAAGCTCCATGCCAAATCTTAAATCCGGCTTGTCCGAACCGAAGCGGTCCATCGCCTCCTGCCAGGTCATTCTCTGAATCGGAAGTGCTACCTCTACATCCAATACCTCTTTAAAAATCTTCTGCAGCAGACGCTCATTGACATCCATCACATCCTCTTCATCGACAAAAGAGAGCTCCATATCCACCTGCGTAAACTCCGGCTGCCTGTCTGCACGCAGATCCTCATCCCTGAAGCACCTCGCAATCTGAAAATACCGGTCATATCCCGAGCACATCAAAAGCTGCTTAAAAAGCTGTGGTGACTGTGGAAGCGCGTAAAAATTCCCCGGATGTACACGACTCGGCACCAGATAGTCCCTTGCGCCCTCCGGTGTACTTTTCGTAATCATCGGCGTTTCAATCTCCAAAAAGCCTTCCTCTGCTAAAAACTGACGGATCAGGGTAGTCACCCTGCTTCGCATCATCAGAT
>JAFVAA010000048.1 GCA_017476305.1 Lachnospiraceae bacterium | reverse complement strand
TCCTGGTCTACCTTCATGAGAAGAATCAGGACCTGGTTTTGACTGTGCTTCAGGATGACGTCGCTGCTGCGAAGATGCTCCTATGCAAGATTTCAGAACTGATCCGTTACCTGCGAAATATTTTCCATATTTTCATTTTCTATAGAAAAGACTGCCAGATGGATGTCCCAGGTGTAGTTACTGATAAACCGCATTAAAAACTGGTAAATCATCTGGAAATTTCCCTTTTCCACAATGAGAGCCCCGTGTCCGATATTTCGTTCTCCGAAAATCATACGAAGGTTATCCATGTTTCCGATAGCAGTTTCCTCTTTTTGCAAAGACTCTCCCTGATAAAGTGCATAGCCGTGTTTCCCTTTTTGCTTCACGGTGTAGAGGGCAGAGTCCGCTTTTTTGAAAAGCGCTTCAAAATCAGTACCGGCATCCGGTACGAAGACAGCACCGATGGAAGCACCCAGAGGAATTTCCATATCTTCTCCCATGTATTCCTTTGCGGATTTTACCAGTTCTTCATTTAAAAATGCAGTCTTTTTGGCGATAATCTGTTCATCATTTAAATGTCTGAAAAAGGCGATAAATTCATCGCCTCCCATTCTTCCGGCGAGATCATCCTCACGGGTGATGGATTTGATCAGGTTGGAAAAACGGATTAAAATCCGGTCTCCCATTTCATGTCCGTAGATATCATTGACCAGCTTAAAGCTGTCAAGATCGATCATCATCAGCGTTCCCTGACTTTCCATGCAGGCTGTGCTGATTTCCCGCTGGGAAGCAGATTTGTTTAAAAGCCCGGTCATCATATCCGTAGAAGCAGCTTTTTTCCACCCTGCCACCTGCTCCACGTTGTGAAAAACCCGTTCAATACGGCGCAGCAGCAAATCGCTTTTTAATGGTTTTCGGATATAATCAGCTGCACCTAATTCGAAGCCAAGATTCTCGCTTTCATCTCTTTCGTCAGCTGTCATAAAGATAAACGGAATCTGCTTATTACTTTTTTCCTGGATGATCTGCTGCAGCTCATATCCGGACATTTTCGGCATCAAAAGATCGGATAAAATCATATCCGGTCGCTCGGTTTCGAATAGGCGCACAGCTTCTTCGCCGGAAGAAGCGCATACCGTTTCATAGTCCTCTTCCAGAACCAGTCTGGCTAATTCTAACATTACGTCTTCATCATCTACAATTAAGATTTTTTTCATTATATTCTCCTGTCCCCTTGCCTGTTGTTTCCAATATATGTACAATATCTTTAAAGCAATCCCATTATACATTATTCGGAGAAAAACATCAATGTAAAGACGATAGAATTTTATCTGGTTTGTTACAGACTTTGAAATTTTATATCACTTTTGTGCTTGTACCCAGGTGTGGATTTTGATATAATAATAAAAAATCTAATAGGGAGGGTTGGAAAGATGAAATCAATTAAATTAAAGATGCTGCTTATGATTTTACCACTTGTCATAGCGGCGATTTTAGTAATCAGCCTGATTTCGGGTTTACTCAGTGACCGGGCGATTTCCGGACAAACAGACCAGACGGCGCAGCAGACCTTGTTTGCAGCGGGAAATACGGTGAATGGGGATTTGGAAAAGATTCGGAGCACGGCTGAAAACATTTCGGAGATGGTCAGTGCCACCTATCATAATACCGATATGGATGATTATGAAATGGGGCTTAGCAGGATCATAAGGGACAATCCTATGATTTTAGGTTCCGGGTTATGGTTTGAGAAAAATGTGTACATGGATAATGAGTATATGGGACCGTACTGGTATCGGGACGGAGATAATATTGTCAAAACGATGGACTATAGCAATGCAGAATATGACTATTTTTCCCAGGAGTATTATACGAATGCAAAGGCACTTACATCTATGGGGGCTGTGATTACAGATCCGTATTATGATGAGACCTCCGGTATGATTATGGCATCCTGCTCTGCACCGATTTTTGATGAACATTCAAATTTTATCGGCTGTGTCACGGTCGATATGGAGCTTTCTTCTATCGAGGAGGTTGGTGCAGGGATTAAGATGGGAAAGACCGGACGGGCTATCATGACGACCGCAGACGGAACTTATCTGTATACGGATGATAAATCAAAAACAGAAAGTGGTGCAAACATTTCGGAGGATGAAAATAAATCCCTGGCAGGAGCTGCAAAAAATATTTTATCCAATGAAAGTGGAGAGGTTTCCTTTAAGGAAAGCGGGAAAAAGATTATAGCGTATTACGTAACGGTTCCTGAAGTAAACTGGAAACTGATTTTACGTGTGGATGAAAGCCAGATCAGGGAAGAGGTACAGAAAATGGTCATGACTTCTTTGATTCTCTGTGTGGTATCGATTGTGGTGATTGCCTTTTTAATTACACTAGTGGTTTCAAGGATTACGAAGCAGCTGAAAGTGGTCAGTGGTTTCTCCGGGGAACTGGCAGAGGGACATTATAACATCGAAGAGATCAAAGAAAAAGGTAAGGATGAGTTAGCGGTCATGAGTAAAGCACTTAATAACATGTACCGTTCTACCAGAGGGATTATTGAAAATATCGCAGATCAGTCCAATGAGATCAATGACTCGGCGAATACCTTAGGTGCGATGTCGGAGGAACTGAGTGCAGAGTTTATGCATATTTCCGAAAATATGAGCACTGTCAATGATGCCATGATGAGTACGGGTGCAGCGACAGAAGAGGTCAGTGCATCCGTTCAGAATGTAAATGAGTCCGTAGAGCAGTTAGCGGCAGAAACTGTGTAGACCAGCAAAGAGGTTTCCAGAATTAAAACGAAAGTAAAAGAAATCGAAAAGAACAGCAGAGAATCCTATGAACGCGCAACGGCGATCGCAGCGGAAAGACGGGAGGAGCTGACAGAAGCACAGAAAAAGTCAGAGGTTGTGGAGGAGATTGAAAATCTGGCAGGGACGATTTCGGAGATTGCCAGTCAGATCAATCTTTTGTCTCTGAATGCGTCTATAGAGGCAGCCAGAGCAGGCGATGCCGGACGTGGCTTTGCAGTGGTGGCTGGTGAGATCAATAAGCTTGCGATGGAAACCGATGAGGCAGTTCATCAGATTCAGGAAACCATTGACGAAATCAAGGCTGCTTTTAAGGATTTATCTTCCTGTTCAAATAAGCTTTTGAAATTTGTGACGGATACAGTTACACCGGATTATAATAACTTCGTGGATATTGGAAGACAGTATGGCGCAGATGCAGTTCTTTTTGAGGATCTGGTGACGAGAATTGATGAGATGGCAGAGAATATCCGTGTTTCCATGAATGAAGTAAACAATGCAGTAACGGACATCGCGGAATCTGCACAGGATACCACAGAAAGCAGTGCGCAGATTACCCAGTCGATCGAAAGTGTATCGCAGGCGGTCGAGAGTGTGGCAGAAACAGCGACTGAGCAGCAGCATACGGCTAATAATCTGATTCAGATTGTACAGAGGTTTGAGCTGTAGGCTGGTGATTTGAGGACAGAAAAAAGCAGGCAGGAGGTTATGGATTCCCTTCTGTCTGCTTTTATTATAAACTAAGGGGAATGTGAAAAAGAAGTTGCGGCAAACAGGATTTCACTATATAATAATGCCAAGGGAAAAATGGAAAAATCTATAAAAATACAAAGGAGCTCAGATATGAATTTTTTAGAGGAACGCATTGTAAAAGATGGTGTGGTGAAAGAGGGAAATGTTTTAAAGGTAGATATGTTTTTGAATCACCAGATGGACATTGAACTTTTTAACGAAATGGGGAAAGAATTTTTCCGGAGATTTGAGGGGAAAGAAATCAATAAAATTTTGACGATTGAGGCTTCCGGGATCGGGATTGCGTGTATTGTGGCACAGTATTTTCACGTACCTGTGGTCTTTGCGAAAAAGACAAAGAGTATCAATATCGAAGGCGAAGTTTATGTGGCAGATGTAGAGTCCTTTACCCATAAGGTGACCAATCAGGTCATTGTATCAAAGAAAGTGCTTTCTCCAGAGGATCATGTGCTGATTATCGATGATTTTTTGGCAAATGGCTGTGCACTTTTGGGCCTGATTTCCATTATCCAGAGTGCGGGAGCGACGGTGGAGGGAATCGGAATTGCAGTGGAAAAGGGATTTCAGCCGGGTGGTACGGTCATTCGAAATCTGGGGTATCAGCTGGAATCTTTGGCGATTGTGGAGTCTATGGATGAGAATACGGGAGAGATTGTTTTTAGGGAAGCTTCTGAAAGCAGGGAATAGCTTTGACACGGTTGTAGTGCTTTGTGAAATGGATAAGGGGATTTTTAGTATATTTTGAAGTGGCTGGTGAGGAAAAAGAAAATGGCGAATGAAAAAGAAAATAACAAGGCAAATGAGACAGTAATGGCGCATATTTATCAGTTGGATGGAAGGGTGCCGATCGGTGCGGCGGTACCGTTTGGACTACAGCATATTTTGGCGATGTTTGTAGCCAATATTGCCCCAATCGTTATCGTGGCAGGCGTGTGTGGTTTTTCGACCGCAGAGGTGGCAAAGCTCATACAGAGTGCGATGATCATCGCTGGAATCGGGACACTGATTCAGCTTTTCCCGATTTGGCGGGTGGGTTCCGGTCTCCCCATCGTCATGGGGATTAGCTTTACCTTTGTCAATGTGTTCTGTTATCTGGGACCTGTTTATGGTTATGAGACGATTATGGGGGCAGTTCTGGTTGGTGGCATCATAGAAGGAATTTTAGGACTTTTTGCGAAATACTGGATGAGGATTATCACGCCAATCGTATCAGCATCCGTAGTGACGGCAATCGGGTTTTCGCTGCTTCCGGTAGGTGCAGCATCCTTTGGCGGCGGAAATGGGGCGAGCGATTTTGGCTCCGTAAAAAATTGGATTTTGGGAAGCATCACGCTTTTCGTCTGTCTGGTGTTTCACATTTTGGCAAAGGGATTTTTAAAGCAGCTCTCTGTTTTGACAGGACTTTTCGTGGGATATATCATAGCGATACCGATGGGGATGGTGGACTTTTCGGGAATTTTAAGTGGTGGTGTCATAGCACCGCCGAGGATTTTTCCGTATCATTATGAATTTAATATAAAAGCCATTTTAGCGGTTACTTCGATTTTTTTAGTTTCTGCGACAGAAACGATTGGAGATACTTCGGCTTTGGTAAATGCCGGTCTGGGACGCGATGTGACGAGAGAGGAGATTCAGGGCTCGCTTGCCTGTGATGGATTTATCAGTGCACTTTCTTCTCTCTTTGGCTGTCTGCCGATTACTTCCTTTTCGCAGAATGTAGGTCTGGTAGCGATGACAAAGGTGGTGAACCGGATTGCGATAGCGACCGGAGCGGTGATTATGATTTTAGCCGGTTTCTTTCCGGTACTTGGAAATCTTTTAGCGACACTTCCATCTGCAGTACTAGGGGGCTGTACGATTATGATGTTTGGTAATATTGTGGTGAGTGGAGTGCAGATGATTGGAAACTGCGGATTTTCACAGAGAAACATCACCATTCTTGCCATTTCTTTGGGGATTGGGATTGGGTTTACCCAGATGCCGGAGCTTTTTTCCATTTTCCCAAAGATCGTACAGAATATTTTCGCAGAGAATTGTGTGGCGGTGGTGTTTATTTTGGCGATCCTTTTGAACCTGGTTCTGCCGAAGGAAGCCGTAAGTGACAAACGTGAAAAATGATTTTGAATACTTTCGTGACAGTTGCCTGGCAGTATTAAATTTAAATCTACGCTTCGTGGAGTTCCTGAAAACAGTGGTGTTTGGGGGTTCTACGGAGCGTTTGTTGCTATCTTAAAGAATTATGATAAAATAAAATTAAAGTCCTGTGTTATTTTACAAGTTATTCGGGCTGTGTGTGAAAACTCATTATTTATTACTATTCGCAGATAGCACGACTGTGATGCGTACAGTAACCATCGTTTGAGATGGATGCTGGAAGAAGGAAAGTGGAAAGGAGTGGAGGAGATGGATCAGGTCAAAATAGGAAAGTTCATCGCAGAAAGGAGGAAAGAAAAGGAGTATACGCAAAAGCAGTTAGCGGAACAGCTGGAGATTAGTGACAGGACGGTTTCAAAGTGGGAGAGGGGAAACGGGATGCCGGAGGTGTCTTTGATGCTGCCTTTGTGCGAGGCTTTAGGAATCAGTGTCAATGAACTTTTATCCGGAGAACGCTTAACCTCAGAGAGTTATTCGGAGAAAGCGGAGGAAAATATGATGAATCTAATGAAGGAAAAAGGACAGAAGGATACGGTGAGTATTGTACTTGCGTGGATTGGGATTTTGGCAGTGGCAGTAGTGGTATACCTGATGGGTGCCATGCTGCGGGCAGAGGTGCAGTATTACTTTGATATAGTGAATATTCTTTTCATGCTTGGAATCACGGTAGTGATGCTTTTGGTGACACGCACGGGTGGTGATTTCCTAAGTGCCTTTTCTTATGTGTTTGGGAAAGCGGATCATCTCACCGGGCAGGAGTTAAAAAGGGCAGAGCAGGCGGTACGATTCGTGGAAAAGGTGCAGATAAGGAGTGCGTTTTTGATTGGCAGTTTTTCTTTATTAAATGTACTATATAACATAGCGGATTTAAAATCGACCGGGCCAAATTTAGCAGTCATTACACTTAGTTTCTTTTATGCAGCAGTAGTGCTTTTACTTCTTCTGCCGATTCGGGTCAGGCTTCGGAAGATGCAGGAAATGGCGTAAAATGAATTGAATCGATGCAGGAAATGTGGTAGTATTATCTTAGGAATTATAGATAATTAAATTTGCCAATTTTTCTTGTGAAACACTTGCGTTTAAGGTGTTTTGCAAGAAAAATTGAGTAAATTATTAATCTACGGTTCCTTATGGAGTGTAATGATTAAAATGATAAGAGGAGATGAGATTGTGCCAGAGGTTCATTATACGTTGAAGAGAGGAACACCACTTACTGATGAAGAAATTGCCGTTTTGGATGCAGCCAAGAGTCTTTCAGGGGAATATGATGAGGATAATGAGGAAATTGATCCTGTGAACACTCCGGAGCAGTATGCAGCTTTGATGAAAGCAGTATCAGAGAGAAATCAACGGGTGGCTCGAAAACAAAAAGAATTAGCATAAAGATATGAAAAAGGCTGGAAAAGCCAAAGCAGGCTATGAATCAAACGCTTCTACGAAGCGTAGAGAGAACTTCTACGGAAAGGGAGTTCTCTTTTTTTGCGCATTTTTGCTATATTTTTAGCAGATGAGATATTTTATTGTTTGTCAAAAAGGATATTTTTTAAAGATATTCCTTTGACAGATGAAATCTTTCTCATCGACTATACAGAGAAAAGGAGAGGAAAAATGATTCGATTAGAAATGGAGAAGATTTTGCGAAGGAAGCTTGTGTGGGTGGTGCTCGCATTTATTTTCGGACTGGTGGCAGTTTATGATGGTTTCTTCATTGTAAAAAATTACTGTCTGGGCGGTTCGGAGTATGGCAGACGAACGCAGTATGAATTAGAGCAGTAGGAAGCAGCAAAAGGAATTTTGACAGAGAAAAAATTAAAGGATTTTTATACGCAGTATGAACTGGAGGTTTTTGAAGACGGACGGATTAGTGACGATGGAAATGTATTTGATGAACATGGAAATTTAATGAGAATGGATGAAATCTTTCCTCTTTCTGACTATGATTTCGATATCCATTTCGGATATTTTACACGTTGGGGAAGCTTTTTAAGCTGGAATATACAGGAACGCATGAAATATTTGTATGCATTTGTAATCATAGCATTTTCCGCTCTTTTTACCTATGAAAAGGAATGTGGGATGCAGGAAATTCTTTTCAGTACGAAAAACGGGCGCAGAAAATGCACGGCAGCGAAAGTGGGGGCTGCATTTCTTCTCACAAATGGCGTCTGCCTGCTTCTCTTTCTTATCTATACGATAGAACTTCTATGTATCACAAAAGGGATTGGCTGGGATACCAGCATTCAGATGATCACGTGGCTTAGAAGTGCCACTTATGATATGAATAATCTCGGAATGCTTCTACATACCTTTTTTCTGTCCCTTTTGGCAATGAATGTGGCACTTTTCATCACGCTGACCGCTTCCTTTTTAGCTAAAAATCCCGTAACGGCTATGTGTGTCAGTCTGGTAGTGCTGTTCCTTTTGCATCCGGATACATTGGCACTTGATGTTCATTTAGATAACATGACGGTAAACCGTATTACCTCGCTTCTGCCGATGAGTGTGCTGGATGTACAGAATCTGTTAAAACAGGCACCTTTGAAAATGGGCGGACATAAACTTCAATTTTTAACGATTGCAGAGGTGCTGTATTCCGTGGTGCTTATCATTGGTGGTATTCTGTTTTTCCGGGTTTTGACAAGGCACCAGAAGTATTATGCTGCATAGGGAATGAAAATTACTATAAAATTCAGATAGCATGGGATGATTATAGTGAACAAAAAGGGGTTCATAAACGAAATGAAAAAGCTTTTGTTAATGAAAGTAAATGGAGAAAAGGAAAGTGAGGAAAGAAAAATGTGTTTGGAGTTAAAAGGTGTAGAGCAAACGTATGATGGGAAAAGCGTGAT
>JAFVAA010000592.1 GCA_017476305.1 Lachnospiraceae bacterium | reverse complement strand
GATCCTGACGCCTGGCAGATACAATGCGGCTTATTTTGAACACTCTTATCTGGCAGAGCAGACCGGAGCACACTTAGCGAGCGGTCATGAGCTGATCGTGGAAAATGACCATCTGTATTTTATCGATTTTTCCGGAAAGAAGGAAAGAGTCGGAGCGGTCTACCGGAGAATATCCGATGAGTATCTGGATCCGATGAATTTCAATGAGGAATCGGTCATCGGAATCCCGCATATTTTTGATATTTACCGCAAGGGAAACGTAGCGATCATCAATGCACCGGGAAATGGTGTGGCAGATGATAAGGGAATCTATTACTTCGTGCCGAAGATGATCAAATATTACTTAGGAGAAGATGCGATTCTTCATAATGCACCCACTTACCTTCCGTATTATGAAAAGGATATGTCTTACGTCCTTTCGCATTTTGATGACCTGGTCTTAAAGGATGTCGCAGAGGCAGGAGGCTATGGTGTTGTCTTTGGGAATAAGATGACAAAGCAGGAAAAGGAAGATTTCATACGGCTTTTAAAATCAGAGCCAAGGAGGTTCATCGCACAGGAGGTGATTGACTTCATAGACATAGATATCATGGATCAGGGAGAAATTGTGCCGAGAAAGGCAGATCTCAGGGCTTTTGTACTGATGACGGAGGAGCCGGTCGTATGGAAAAGCGGACTGACACGTTTTTCCAGAAATCCGGATTCCTTTATTGTAAATTCTTCACAGGGAGGAGGTTTCAAGGACACATGGGTATTATCTCGATAGAAAACACGGACAGATTATACTGGCTGGGCAGGTATAGTGAGCGGGTGTATACCACGCTCCGGATTTTTTCGGAGCGGTATGATTCGATGATCGACCTGTCAGATGACGAATATAAGGAGTATTGTATACGGCAGGAGATTCCGGATATTTATACTTCTGCGGCTGATTTTACAGAGCGGTACTGTTTTGATGAGACAGATGAAAATTCCATCATTTCCAATCTTACACGGGCTTATGACAATGCCATCGTGCTGCGTGAGGAGATTGGAAGCACGGCATTGTCCTATATTCAGCTTGCGGTCTATGCGATGGGCGATGCAAAGTGTTCCATCGCTCCTCTTTTGGAGCTGCAGCATATCAGGGACAATATTGCGGCGTTCTGGGGAGTCGTGGACGACAGTATAGATGATGAACATATTCGAAGTATCATAAAGTTTGGCAAGCGGGTAGAGCGGATCGATCTATTTTCCAGAATGCATATGGGACCAGAAGAACTGCGCCGACAGGTGAGGAGATTAAATGACCGTATTCCCCTGACCGGTCTTTCCTACAGCAGGAGAAGACTGGCGCATATTAACTATCTTGTGGAAGAGGACGAGATGGATTATGCGAATCTGATCGAAGAAGTTGAGGCACTTTTGGAATGAAGATTCTGAAATTTCATTATCATATGGAAATCCGGTTTGATATGCCGGTGAAGGAACATCATTTTACGTTAAAATGTATCCCGCACAGCGGAAACGGACAGCTGGTGGAAAACATTACTTATAAAGTGTTTCCGAACCGATATATCAGCAGATCCTCGGATCCTTTTTCCAATGAATGTATCTATGGATACTGTGAGGAAGAACATGATCATTTCATGGTAGATGTGAAGGGCATCGTCCGTACCGGTATGAAGGAAAGTGAGGCAGGTGGGGCGGAAGTTACCCGACGCATTTTCCGGTATCAGACAAAGCACACCATGCCGG
>JAFVAA010000591.1 GCA_017476305.1 Lachnospiraceae bacterium | reverse complement strand
TAGATGGCGTGGCTGCAGAGGTGGAACAGTATGGCACCATGAAGGAGTTTATTGATTATGCCCTCGAGTGGCTGGATTTTTCGGCACTTGTCTCACTTTCTCCGGATGCCATTGCCGTGGCCAGGGGTGACAAAGCACTAAACGTAAATCCGGCAGATGCCTCCATCGAATGGGGGCATGGCATTTACCTGTCAAACATTCCGTCAGAGATTGACTTTGCGGCGCTTAGAAGGGAGTATGGAAAGCTTCCGGAGCCAAATGAGAAAGGTGAGTATGATATCGAAATCCGTGAAGTCCTGTCCAGGACGGAAAGTGTCAAGGCTGGCTACCTTGGGGAGGCATTAGATGAATTGATGGACAGGTACAAGCGTGGGGAGATCGTGCTGGATGCCGGGGATTTCAAAGAAGTGAATTATATCCCGCAGCATGGGAAGGGAGGCAGGTAACATGGGCGTGGATTATAAAGTGAGGCAGATTTATAACGAGACGATTCATGAAGTGACGAAAACGCAGGAGAACTGGAAGGAATTGCTTCGTCTCATGGGGAGGATTTACCGGTATGAGTTTGACAATGTGCTGATGGTATATGCGCAAAAGCCGAACAGTACCCTTGTGGCCGATTACGACACATGGAAGAAAGTTGGGCGGTATGTGCTCCGTGGAAGCAAAGGCATAGCAATCTACCCATCGAGGGCACTCATGCCGCATTGCCGTTATGTGTTTGACATCAGTGATACGGGTGGCAGGAAGGATGCGCTTACATGGCAGCTGGATGATACGACATTGATGGAGTATGCGGCATACCTTTCAAACATCGGGGAGATCCCGGACATAAAAAATTATGATGAGGCGAAGATAAAAAATGTAATGAACTTCTTTACAAAGTCACGGATCTATGCAATAATGGAAGAGAACCACGCAAAAGGTGGTAGAATAATACAGTCAATTCAAGCCATGGTAAAGAACCAGGATGGGAACAACGATAGAGGGCAGGATTTAGTTACGAAGAGCATCTATTATGTAGTGGCAAGCCGTTGTGGATTCGATATCACGGACAAGGAGGGAGACTTTACAGGGATCACGGCTGTGAATAAGGAGGACAGCATCTATGAGATGGGATCTTTCATCAGAGACATTTCCTGTGAGGTGCTAAAGGACATAAGCCGTGGCCTTGGCAGGATGAAAAAAGAAAGGAGAATGAATTATGAGCGTAGCATTGAATTACCACAGGGGAACGGACGGGATGCTGTATCCGAACATCCAGATGGAGCGGGAGAGCACGTCACGGCTGGGGAAATACGGACTGATGGCGATGGAATACTTAAGGGAGAACCATCCGGAGAGATACCTGTCACTGCAGAGGTTCGGCAGGCTGACCGAGGTTCTGTCTCCGGTGAACGAGCAGGCACACCGGATGATGGACACGATGATGGAAAGATACATGGAGGGACACAGGCCGAACAACCCGGCAGACACCATGGAGGTGTGGCAGATCCGCCGGCAGGGGATGATGCAGGCAGAGGAGATCATCCTGCACGACATAGTGAACAAGTACCATTAGAGGAAACAGAGGAAACGCAGGACCAGCCGGAGACGGACAGGCTGCGCAAGGAAGAACTTAACAGGGAGCTGGAGGACATAGAGTCCTTAGGCGAACAGGGAGAGGCTGTATATGACCAGCTCTCCCTTTTTTCTTTGCAGGATTCCATTCTTACGGATAAGGAGAAGAATAAAAAGGCTGTCGGCAGGTACAATTATCTGGATCCAAAGAAGGAGGACAAGGTCCCCCATGATTATATTGTGGAAGTACTGAAGCGTGGAACCGGATTCGTAGGAGGGAAGAAGCGGGTCTATGAAATCATGCAAAAGGAGATGGTAAAGAGCAACCGTGTGGCATTGATAAAGAAAGAATATGGGATGGGCGGTGCAGGCTGGTCAATCGAGGGCTATGGTCTGCATGGCTATGATACGTTCCGTGGGCGGGGAATCCGTTGCCAATGGCGTGATGAGGAGGGAGAGAAAGAGGGATATCTAGGCTGGAATGCAGTGGAGACAGAGATAGCGGCACTCATCCTGACGGGGGAATATTATACGCCGGAGCCTATGGAGCAGG
>JAFVAA010000590.1 GCA_017476305.1 Lachnospiraceae bacterium | reverse complement strand
CTTTCGCTCATGGAAGAAAAGGCAGGAGAGGACACTCCTGTTTTTTCTTTTCCACAGGAATTTATCGACCATGTACTCTGCCAGCGTGGGAGCGGGGTTGAGCATGGAAAATTCCGCATTTATTCCTACTTTTTGCAGGGACACAGCCGGACAGAGAGAGCCGAGTTCCTAAAAAAAGAATATGGGATTGGTGGCTGTTCACCGATTATCACCGGAACGGGAATCAGCGAATCACATGATGCAAAAGGGATCGAATTCAGGAAAGGTTATGGAGATGATGCTCCCAGACTGTTGATTTCATGGAGCGATGCAGCAAAGCGGATCGACGAACTGATACGGGCAGACCGCTATATGACAAAACAGGAAATTGCATTCCTGCCGGAATATGAAAAGGGGATACTCTCCGCAGAGATCTACTATATTTTCCAGAACCACCCCGACAATGTTATCCGACCGTATCCGCACAGGGCAGATTACAGCATGGGCATGAAAGCGATAAGACCACAGCTTGATATGCCGCAGAGGTTGGACACCATAATACAGACGATGGCAGAAGTGCTTAACAATACCGCTGATTTTGCAAGAGATTATCCGTCCATGCAGAAAGCCTACCATGACATTCTGGATTATAAAGCAGGGACTTACAGCCTGTTCACTCCGATACCGGATGAAAGAGGGGGAATAGAAACATTACCCGTACCGCAGGCAGGGGAAAGCACAGAAAATGGAACTAAGAATGAACAGAAAGAAAATACCGATGCAGAAGAAAAAACAATTTCCGAAGAAGAAAGTGCAGAAAAAGGAACTAAAAAGGAAAAGAAAGAAAATACTTATACAGCGAAAAAAACAGTTTCCGATGAAGCGGCAGAAAAAGATACAGAAGAAAAAGAGCCAGAGAAAGAAGCAGAGGTTTCCGAAACGGATATTGCTTTTTCGGAAAGTGGAGGGAAAGAGAGCCTTGCAGAAAAGTTAAATGATCTATACAAAGAAATTGACTACTATGGATATGTGCAGAATTTAGAGTTAGGGCAGGGCGAAGCAGAAGTAATCCGGCAGATTGAAGAACAGCTAACAAGACCGGATGATGTCGGCAGTATTTATGATTACCTGATTGAAAGCCAAAAAGGGACGGAACCGGAAACAGACGAATATCTGAAATTAGAAAATATGATACAGGAAGTGGAGGCACTTCCGGCTATGAAACCACCGTATGATCTGGCAGTCGATACGGTGGTTTTTTTAGGCACAAAAGAGTATCAGATTGATTTTATCTCTGAAAAAATGGTAGTCCTCCGTGATGTGGAATTTCCTCTTTTTACAGAAGAATTAGACAAAAATGTTTTTGAGGAAAGACTACGAGAAAATCCGGCAAACGACCACTTAAAAATCAAAGAGCCGATACCTTTTCTACCAGCCGAAAAAGATAATATTCTTTCTGAAAATGCAGGGGGATTTTCTGAAAAGCAGACTGAAAAAAGGGAGGAAAAAACAGAGGAAAGTTTAAGAGGAAATGCAGAAAAAAATCCAGAAGAAACTGCACAAAAAGAAGAAAAGGAAAAGCAGGAAACTGATGCGGAAACAGAGAAAAAAGAGCAGGCTTCCGGTGGAAAAATTTCAGAAAAGCAGGAAGAAAGAACAGAGGAAAAAGACGGATGGATTAGCGAGAGTGATTTTCCTATCGGGGCAGAGCTTGAAATGGACGGACGGAAGTTTGCCATCGACAGCGTAAATCTGCTTGCCGGATCAGTCAGCCTGAAGGACATTACTTTCCAGAACGGGGCAGGCTTTCCAATCTTTCGGAGTGAGTCCATCTATGTTGTGAAAGATATTTTAGATAAGCAGAGGTTAGTTGAAGATCTGTTAGGGAAAGAAAAAAGCAGGGAAAAGCAGGAGGAAAAAAACGGGGAACAGGAGGAAGAAGAACAGACAGAAACCACAGGAAGCAGCACAGAGGAAATACCGGAGGAAGAACTTACCACAGCACAGAAAAATTACAGGTTATTGCTGGAGCTTGCACCGGAGGTACTAAATGGGGAACAGACAACAAAGACCTTTGAGGCAGGAGAAAATTTCATGCCGCTTACCATAGAAGATGCAGGAGAGGACACCATAGCAGTTTCCCATTATTACATGGAAGATGACCGGTCTATGGCTGATCCGGATATGGAGTTTTTCGCAGACCATGAAACGGAAAGCCTTCATGCGATGACATTCAGGCAGGACAACATGAACATCTTCTACAATGTGGGAGCCGGCGGAGAGGGAAGTGAGGAACTTGCAGAAGAATTAAATGATTTTGCTAATCAGTGGTTCCGTAATATCAAAGCACAGGGATACAGGGAAATAGGAAACGAAAGAGAGCAGGGGCAGGAAGAACAGATAGAAAATGCCCTGCAGGAAAGTGCCACGGATGATGTGATACCAGATGCGGAAGAAGATAAGAGGGGGCAGACAGAACAAGGCGAACCAGATACCGCAGAAAGAAGTGATACCAAAATCACTCCCGCTTTCCTTCAGAAGAAGCCGGAACGGAACATGGTCTATGACCTCCACCCGGAAATCCCGCAGGCAGAGAGGAACCAATTTCATATTGCCAATGACGAATTGGGATATGGCACACCGAGAGAAAAATTCCGGAAGAACATCATGGCAATACAGCTATTAAAG
>JAFVAA010000589.1 GCA_017476305.1 Lachnospiraceae bacterium | reverse complement strand
TTCCATAGGAACTGTCGTTCCATAGGAACTGTCGTTCCATAGGAACTGTCGTTCCATAGGAGCTGTCGCTCCATAGGAACCATTGTTCCATAGGAACTATCATTCCATAGGAACTGTCGTTCCATAAGAACCATTGTTCCATAGGAACTGTCACGTTCTTTATAACGGATGTACCTCAACCTGCCCGGAACCGGATACGACATAAAAAATCTCCCCAATCCGGAACCCGCGAAGCTCATCCAGATCATAGGTCTTCCCCTTCACATCAACCGTTTTTTTCCAGATCCGCTCCAGCTTATCGCCATTTTTCCGGTACAAAAGATATTCAAAACGGTTGCCATACGCCTCATAATGCAAATAGAATCCCACAAGCCCTCTCTCCTCATCAACGAACACCTCACGGTGATCCTGATTAAACAAAAAATAATCCCAGCTCTTATAAGGAAGAATTTTCCGCTCCGTTTCCTCCAAAGACTGATCCTCATCAATCCGAAACAGCGAAAGCTTATATCGCTCTTCCTCAAAATTTTCCCCGTCATTATGCACGCCAAGCCCCAGCATATACTCCTTCCCAAAGGAATGAAGATAATCGGAATATCCCGGCAGCTTTAACTCCGAACAAAGCTTTGGTCTCCGCGGATTTTCAATATCTACTGCAAACACCGGATCCGTATTTCTATAGGTCACAAAATACGCCATATGGTCAATGTAGTAAGAGGCATAAATCTCCTCATCGACTCCCAGGTCACCAATTTCTCCGATTTTTTCCAACGAATCATCAAATACATAGAGTCCATTTGTCGTTTTCTCATCGTATTTTGTATAGACCACGCATAAATTCCCTTTATATTCATGAAAAGCATAGGAACCGCTAGTCTCTCCTGAAAATTTCCCCTTTGCCTTTAATAAGAATTTTCCGTCTTCATAGGAAAAACGGGTAATCAGGGAATCCTCCTCATCGGTCTCCTCCGTATCTATGGTATCTGTATCTTCTGCTGCCCCTTCGGTGTAATTAAACCAGTGGCGAAGCCATGTAAAGGTGGACTGTACGATGTAAAAATGCTCCTGACTCATATAAAAATTGCGATAGTGTCCGTAAATCGCTGCTCTGTCGCTAAAGGAGGCAGGATGATTCAGATCCAAGGAGGTCATTACCGTATAGGATCCATCACCCTTTTTAGCCGGTGCATAGAGCCTGTTTTCAGGAATGATCTCGCCATCCACACTCGGCACATAGCCGGAAGGCTCTGACTGTTTATAATCCTTTAAGCGATAGCGCGGCAGCTCATACCCCGAAAAAAGATAAAGATACCCACCGGTCAGTCTGGAATTTGTGTAATACCCATCCTGCTTTCGCGTATATTCCTTTTTCGGATGCTCCTTATCTGAAATATCAATCACATAGACCACTGTCTGTGGATTTGCATCATAATAAAAATCTTCGCTTTCCTCTGTCGTATCATCCAGTCTTCCGATTAAAAATATTCTTTGCCGGAAGCGGTACATATTTTGGAAATAGAACTTTGGAAAAGCAATACGGGAAATCTCCTCTGTCTTTTTTCCATCCACGCTGACGATATGAAAGACGCATTCATCGTCATAGCCATCCCCCTGCAGCGTATAAAAATATCTTCCATCCGTTAAGATTCTGTCTCCTTCATCCACACCGACTACCTGCAGATCGGTACCAGTGTAATCCTCCTCCGATGCAGCAGAGGAATCCACGATCATCTCCCCGTTTTCTCCGTCCCCTGCGCTCGCTGCAAAATCAGCATTACCGGCCGGTGCAGCTGCACTCTTTTCCTCCACCACTGCACCATCCGCACCCTCTGCAAT
>JAFVAA010000588.1 GCA_017476305.1 Lachnospiraceae bacterium | reverse complement strand
CTTCACCGCACATTCAAACACCTTCCCTTCTAAGGTGCTGCAGATATTCACCACAGAATCCATCGTAAACAAATGCTTATCCTTGATCATAATGACCTGGTTCGCGATAGACTCGATGTCCGAAACAATGTGTGTCGATAAAATCACGATCCGGTCTTTCGACAGTGCAGAAATAATATTTCTGAAACGCACCCGTTACTTTGGGTCCAGCCCCGCCGTCGGCTCATCTAAAATCAGGATTTTCGGATCATTTAGCATCGCCTGCGCAATCCCCACGCGCTGGATCATTCCACCGGAAAATTTTTTCATCTTCGTAAAAGCCACATCCTCCAGTCCGACCAATTTCAAAAGCTCTAAAATCCTTGCCTTTGTTCCTTCCTTCCCCATCCCCTTTAATGCCGCCAGATAATCTAAATACTGCATCGGTGAATTGTTTTTATAATATCCGAACTGCTGTGGCAGATAGCCTAGCACATCCCGGTATTTCTCCCCCAGTGTATGGATTTCTGTCCCATGATAAAGAATTTCTCCTTCGCTCGGAAACAAAAGCGTGGTAATCATCTTAATGAGCGTCGTCTTTCCCGCTCCATTTGGTGCCAGCATCCCATAAAGTCCGTTCTCCAGTTCTAAATTAATGTCCTCTACTGCTAAAAATTTTCCATAGCTCTTACTAATATGCGAAAGCGTAAGCATCTCTTTTCTCCACCTTTCTGATATAATGTATAAAACCTAAAATTACTACTGCCGCTACCACCACATGAACGAAAAGCGGCACCTCATAAATCATGGTTCTTACCATCTCCCTGTCCACACGGAACAGTCCTCCGGAGAGAAAAAGCCAAAATCCTAAGAAAATTCCCATCGAAAGGCTGCTGCCAAATTTATGATAAAGATACACAGAAATTCCCGCAAAGAGAAACATACTGCTCACTCCCATAGCTGCTATGCACCACACTGCATGTCCGTGAAAGCCCTGAATGAAAACCAAAAGAAACAGATTTCCTAAAATCATCACAATCCCGGCATAAAACATCCGTAGGCATAAAAGATATCCCAGAGAATAATGCAGCGACCTTTTTAACTCAATAATCTCCTCCTGTTCATCCATAAAACAGGACAGATAAGAAAACAGAAAAAAGCTCAGCGGAAAGACCACCATGGACATCACTGCCTTCTGTTCAAAATCCCCACCTGTCATATAGCAGAGAAAACCGGTACACAGATAGAGAAAAAACGCTGCTGCCAGGGAACCTTCGCAATGATAAAATATTACCCGAAGTCCCGGTCCCAGATAGATTCTCTTTAGCTTAAAAAAAACGTTTTCCCGCTCCGGCAGTGCCTTTCTCAAAATCTGTTCCCTTTCCCGCCTCCGCTCCAGTTCTGTCGGAAATTCCACCTCCATTTTCTTGATTTCAAATTCCTCCATTTTCTGCTGCCTCCTTTTTCAAAATACCGCATCCTATACTTTCAGCTGTATCCATTCTGCTATTTTTCCTGTTCCAATGTTTTCATAAAACCGATACAGCCGAATTTCATTTAGCTATCATAGCCCCCTGCTACATTTTCCCTCACCCTCTTTACCATCTTATAAAACCTCGTCTTTACCGTATTTACCGGTAGCCCCATTTCTTCCGAAATCTCCTGAAAGGTCATCTCGAAAAAGCATTTTTTCTGAAAAATCTGCATCCATTCCCTGTCATACGAAGCCACCACTTCCATGACCTGCCGGATGGTTTCCCTTTGGATGACCAGCTTCTCCACATCCTGATTTAAGTGCAGCTTATCGATTTCCCCATCCGCAAAACAGGAATCCCCTGCCCCGGCGAAGGGGCCCTCTATTTCCCTTGACCTGTGTGCCAGACTCCTGTAATAATCCGTAATCTTATTGGCTGCAATCCGGTACGCCCATGTCCGGAACCCCGCCTTTTGCGCATCAAAGGATGAAATTGCCTGTAAAATCGTGATAAAAATCTCCTGTGTCAAATCCATCGCAAGCTCTTTCTCCCCCACCTGCCTGAAAGCAAATGCATAGATTTCCCTATAATACCGTTCCACCAAAAGATTCGCCGCTTCCCTATCCCGTTTCCTCTGAATCTTTTTTATCAACTGATTATCCGACTGCATGCATGTCCACTCCTCCTGTTTTTCCCTCCGTCATTTATATATACGAAATTTCTCTGTAAAAAGTTTTCATTAAAATAGCGCCCACTTATGCCAGAAGGCGCAATGCGTTTTCTATAAAGAAAAAAAGCCAAACCGAAACAGTAATCTCTTACCTTTCGTTTGGCCTTTACTTTTATCTATTTAGTCGAGCCATCCCAGCAATGACGAAACTCCTTTCGCAGACTGATTTGCCTGCACCATCATAGAAACACCGGACTGCATCAGTATCCTTGTAGTAGCATAATGCACCATCGTCTTTTCCATATTTGTTTAGCGAATCCGTGTTTCCGCATTCGTCATATTATCAGAATAATCCTCCACCTGATCCAGAGCATGTCCCAATCTTCCCTCTACTGCACCGTAATAACTTCGTTTTGCATTGAGATAACCCATAGCATCATCAAACTCCTGGATTGCACTCTCTGCACTTTCCCGTGTAATTACATTGGTATCATCAATGCCCATAGCTTCTAAGGACACAGAAAATAAATGAACTGTAATATATTGTCCTGCCAATGGTCCTACCTGAAATGCAAGACTGTTATGTTCTTCATCTTCTCTTGTTTCTATCGAATTCGACTCAGCAAATAGAGATATTTCATTAAATGTCGTTTCATTCATTCTCTCCAATTCCTCTTTTATCTGCACGATCTCATCATTGATAGCAGCACGATCGGAATCAGAAAGCGTATCATTTGATGCCTGAACAGCCAGCTCCCTTCCCCGCAGAAGAATCGAATCGGCCTCTCCAAGCGTACCAGAAGCAGTCTGTATCATGGAAATCCCATCCTGACAGTTCCTATCTGCCATCGCAAGACCTCTGATCTGACTGCGCATTTTTTCAGAAATCTCAAAATAAGCGACATTATCCTTTGCCTGATTGATCTGAAAACCGGTAATCAACTTTTCGGCTGAATCTTTATGCTGAACACTGGCACGTTTATACATTCTGGCACTATTATCTGCCACTGAATTTCTCTTAATAATCATTTGCAGCACCTCCCTGTTTTACGAATCTCTACTTCCTTGTAGATATAAATTTCGTCAGTGAATCTATTTTATATTATAACATCGTCCCCCCCTACTCTGTCAATACCTGAAATAAACTTTTTTCATTTTCATCCCCTCCCAGACCAAAGTTCTTTTCGCTTTTTATTGCTTTAAAAATTCTCAAAATACTTCCGTACCGTTTATCATATATATCGGCTGGATTGTTCTGTTTTTTAAGTCATCTGCTCTTTTTTCACCACGATTTTATAGAATTTTTTTCTCCCGCAAAAAAAGGAAAAGCACGAAAAACAATGCCTTTCCCTTTTTTGTTTTATGACAGGATTCTTTATTTAATTACCACTTTTATTGTCCCTGTCGTTTTCTTATATGTCCCTTTTGCAGCCACAGTAATCTTGATCGTATAGCTCCCCTTTTTCGCACCTTTTTTCACCGTCACTTTTCCTGCTTTGGAAACAGTAATATAATTTTTCTTTCCCTTTGTGAGCTTATAGGTGACCTTTCCACCATCAGATGCCTTGATTACCGAATAAGATACTGCCTTTTTCTGAACGGTTTTATACTTAATGGTCTTCTTCGTATTCTTAAAGCGCACTGCCTGTAAGACTTGTGCCGTCTCGTCCGATGTATCATGATTCGAATTCCCATCCTCTGATGTGCTGCTGTCCGTTTTCCCATCATCCGTCGTTCCGCTATTAGAATCTCCATCATATACATATACCGGATCAGCAGGCGTTTCTGTCGTTTCTGAAATGCCCTCTGCCGGACTTCCGGATGTATACCTGGTACTTCCTACCGTCAGCGCATACCCATTATAATTGATCTTTCCGGTTCCTGAAATCGAAGTAACCGTGGAATCTCCCGTCAAGGTCCATACTGCATCATCATAAAGAACCACATTCACCGTTCCGATCGAAGCAGAAACAGAAGTTCCCTTCGCATTTGTAATCTCTCCGCCCGTCTTTCCAGTAAAGGTACTGCCGGAAAGATTTAAATTCAAAGTCGAATCACTTCCTATTAACATGTTTCCCTTCAAAGCCTGAGTCGTGGCGTTTAAGGTGGCAATATTGCCTGCGCCGCTCCATCCGTCGTCACAAACAGAAATCAGTACATCGGCACTGTCCTCATTTACAATCTTCGTCCCGGTCAGGTCAATCACTGCATTCGTATTCGTTACATAGAAAACATGTCCGTTTTTACTCGTCAGGGAACCACCAGTCATCGAAAAGGTCGATGTTCCGGAATCTGCATCTCCTGACATGGACTGATAAATCATAATCGTATCATAAAAGGTCGCATTCCCATTTGTATCTGTATTGTTCGCTGTCAGATCACAGTTATTCAGTGTAATGCTGTTCTTCCCTTCGATGCAGACACCCTCAGACAAATTGGAAACAAGCGTCGCATCATTTACTGTGATATCGGCTGTAGAGTAAATTGCCGGCGAACCAAGTCCATTGGATGTATAGGTTCCTTTTGTTACCTTTACGGTTCCGCCACCTCTGTCGGTACGGATTGCTGCGGAGGAGCGTCCGCTCGTTTCTACCGTCAGATTCGCTGCCTCTGTCACACCGCCACCGGTCGTCATGATTCCACCGCTGCCACCACCGGTCGTAGTAATCTTTGTATCAGAAATCTTAACCGTCGTTCCATCTCCTGCCGTACTGTTCTGTGCGCCATTTCCACCGTAGGAGAACACTCCGTTCGCCCCTTCTGCAGATGTAGTGATCGTACCACCGGTAATCGTGGTCGTGCCACCGCCCTTTGCCAGAACAGCTGCGTTCAGTCCATAAAAATTGCAATTATCTCCACCATCGGAATCACCGGTTTTCGTTACCGTTGGATCTGTGATCGTCACAGCATCGGAGGTGTCTATGAGAAGTGCACTTTCGTCCGCCGCAGATGAAGTATAGGTCTGTCCGGACTGTGTATCTGCGGCACTTATCGTCGTTACTCCACTATATGTGACACTGCTGCCGGAAGAACCGCCCGGTCCTCCTGGTGCACCGCTTGGCGGAGTTCCTCCCGGCGCACTTCCACTTGGCATTTCCGGCGGAGTTCCTCCCGGTCCGTCTGCCAATGCAGTTCCCGCTCCGGCAAATGCTACTGCGCCTGCCATCGTAAGTGCCAAAATACTTTTACATAATCTTCTTTTCCTCATACAAAATTCCCTCCATTCCTTCCAGCTTCTGATTTAATCTGTTTTCTTTTTTACATGTTCCTGATCGTACCGCCTGATTTTCTTTTGCCATACAGGATGCTTCCATATCAGAACTATGTTTTCTTATACTCGGAAAGGAAATTTATTTCGTTTCCGAAGTATAATATACAGGATGAAACTTAAATTGACTTTAAATTTTTAAAGAATTTTTTCCAAAATCTCCTATATCACATACATACTGATTTTTCATATGCAATCCCTCCCAAAAAATGCTTTATCATTTCTGCCCCCTGCTATACGGTGAAAGATCAAAGAACAGTTCTTCCATCTGTTCGGGCGATAAATCTTCACGCTGTAAAATGGCAATCATTTCTTCCTGCCGTGGCTGTCCCAAAGTCAGACGGTACAGCGCAAGTACATGGATGATTCTGTCATACTTTGCCTTGTCCTGACTGAAGGGATACATTGGTACCATTCGTTCCATTTGATACTTGTACGGATAATCCTCCGGCAGACACCAGTACGGAATCAGCTCCGATGAATCTGCTCCGTACTTCCTTCTCGTCTGCTCAAATTTTCCCTTCCAGTCCGGTGCATCCTCATTAGCTGCCACATTCTGCCTGATTGCATGGCACAGATAGCGGTTGATACGCCCTTCGCGCTGCTCCAGGTCAATCGGATTCCCCGGAAGATTCCAGTGCATGATCCTTCTGCAATACAAATGAAAATCCAGTCCCTCCTGTCCCACCGATGTCGTTGCCAGCACAAAAGGACGGAACGGGGAATTAAACGCATTTCTCACATTATTTACACGCTGCATCATCTTATCACTGAGCGCTACATCAAAATATCCTGCCGCAAAATGCACCCGAAGTCTCGGTGCTTTCTTCATCGGCCTTTCAGTGAAGCCTGCCCTGTAAAACTCCTGTGATATGTACGGAAGATTTGAGGTCTGAAGAAAGGATTCCTTTATCGCATTCGCAAAATCTTCCCCCTCCGCATCTAATGCAAACTTATATTCATCCAGCATGGATTGAAAATTGCCATCCACACAGTAATGAAATACCTGTTCATAATGTCTTTCCTCACTATATCCCTTTTTTCCCTCAAAAACTGCATCCATAATACTACGGGATTCCGGTCTGTTAAACATACGGACAAAGCTTTTGTCGCAGCAGCTCCGTGCCAGCTCCATTCTTTTGAAAACATCCTCCATCTCTGGCAATGCCCGGTAAAGACAAACCGCCGGTGAACCGATCGACATATTCACAAGGACAGCTATCTCTTCATCCGATGGCAGGCGCTCCAGGTGTTCCGGCTCCTCTGTTTCCAGATATTTCGCATCCATATATTTTAGGAAAGTCAAAATCCGTTTTGCACCAAGGTTTCCCCTGGGCAAAGCAGTCTCCTTTGCCAATTTAACAATTTCTGCTTTGATTTCCCGTTTTATTTCTTTACGAACCTGAAACAATTCCTGTCCGTAATACTTTTTATAATCATACTTATCAGCAAGCCACACAGACGGATATGCCACAAGCTCCCTCTGCTCTCTGATTAAGAATCTGTTTTTCCCCCGTTTTCTCTGCGGATTATCACCATCGTCCAGATCCGTCTCATCGGGCAGAGCATAGTAGGATCTTAGTTCTCCACTTATCTTTCCAATGCGTCTGTTTACCAGACGTTCCGCTTCATACGAAGCAAGCGCGGCAATCACTCTTGGCACCATTTCCCACCTTGAAAATACCAGTGTCTTTGAATACCCCTCACACTGCTCAAAAATACTCTTACTGCCTGCCCTGTAATATTTGTTCGCCGGAGGAATCCACAGCAGCAATTCCGGAGAGCCTTTCCTGTTCTCTCCACTGCCAAAGATTTCTTCAAAAAGTGTGCGAAGTCTCGCATTGGTATCTGGCAGCGGCTTATACGCATTAATCTGTGCCCGCTTTAAAAAGGACAGCGACAGCTTCCTTATTTCCCTGTTCCTGTCTGTTCTCTTTCCTGCCATTGCCTCATCCATCCTTTCCTTCACTCTGTAATTCATAAAGGACATCAAAAATGGTGCAGACTTTACATATTCGATAGGAAAGCTCCCAAGTCCCATCCTTTGCATAAATCCCTGCAGCTCTATATAAGAAGAAATATTTGCTGGTGACAGCTTTTCCACATCCATCGGACACGCCTTGGCAGTATTAATGATACCGGAGCTTCTGCGCTCCGTGCGGCACATATGACCATATAATTCCTGCTCTGCAGCCTTCTTTGAAGCAATCAGGATACTCAAATGATCGCCACATATTTCCGCCAGATGATCGGAATAATTTTCCCATGCTGTATGGAATTTTTCATTTTCCTGCTTTCCGCAAAAAAGAAAATCCATCACCCGCATAAATCCCTGTAAATGGGTCTCCTCACCATTTGCAAGCTCTGACAGGGTAGCATATGGCTTATATGGTGTCGCTGACAAAAGCAGAACACAGCTTTTCGTATTCTCCTTTAAAAATTTTCCGGACAATAAAGCACCGTCACTGTGGTCATTTTCATCCATCTCTATCAAATCCTTGAATCTCTGGAACTCGTCCATGATCACAAGCGCAGGGTTAAGTCTCCCCAGACTGATTTCCGCAAAACAGTAGCGGATCTCATTAATCAGCTTCTTCTGTTCCTGCCACGAAAGAATACCATCCAGTCTTGCATCCTCTCTAAGGTCATCCTGACAGCGCCGGATCCTTCGGCACACCGCTCGAAGCTCTGCGATGAACTCCGGTTTCATATGCTTTCGCAGCTCATCCTTCAGCTCTGCAAGGTATTTCTTTTTTGCCGGAAGCCTGTCAATCCGTTCCCTCTGCCACCATAAATACCACTCCCAGGACTCCTTCGTTGTAATAAAACGGGTACGCATCAGCAAAGAAAGTTCTTCCGAATAACCACCGCATATAAGACTATAATCCATAATAAGATATGCCAGTGCTCTTTCATGAGCAGTGCCGGCTCCACTTCGTATTTGAAAGGAGGTTGCAGGTGTCATCGGAATCAGCCTGACATTTGCCCTGCTCTCCGTCTCTGCTAACATCAGATGCTGCATCGAAAGCCTTCCCTCTGATATACTGACACGATTCTCCTTCGCAATCCCCAGCTTACTGCAGTTCTGATCTGCAATACCTGCGTTAGAGCAAATATATACCACTACATAATCCGAAGTGCCGATCTCCTCATACCATTTCCCCATCTTCTCTACGACGGATCTGGCTACAATCGTCTTACCAAGTCCCACCTCATCTGCCACTAAAACCCTTTTGTGCCCTTTTTTGAAAAGGTCAGCAATGCGGTTCGCTGTAGCCTCCTGAAAGTCCTTTGCCATCATTTAAGACCTTTCCCTCCTTCTGCCTGCGGCCTTCCTGAATAATTCGATCAGCTGTCTAAATTCTTCTCCTGCCTTTTTATCGTCAAT
>JAFVAA010000587.1 GCA_017476305.1 Lachnospiraceae bacterium | reverse complement strand
GCTCCGAGGAGTGGGAAGACTGTGTATGTTCCGAAAAATCCGCATGAAAAGGCGATGCAGAGAGCACTGATCCAGTACCGGAATCCGGAAAATTATGAGCTCGTGAAGGAGGCACTTTTAAAAGCGGGACGAGGGGATCTAATCGGTTTTGATAAGAAATGTCTGATCCGGCCGAGAAAGATAAAGGGAAATGGTGTACAGGAGAAGGAGTCATATAAAAGTGGAAGGTCTGTGAAAGCGGGAAGAACGCAGGGGAAAGGGCAGAAGCACAATGGAAATCAGATATCCCGCGAGAATGGGAGAAACCAAAAGAGGAAAACGTCTAAAAAGAATAGAAAATAGAGGAATGAGAAGGTTGATTCGGAGGCAGACATGAAATTTGTATTTGATAAAAAAAGGATTGTACTTTGTTTTTTGGCGGTATTTGGTATGGGATTTTTTCTGTCTTTTTTGATTTTATGTAATTTGGGAACGGATCCCTGTACCTTTATGAATCGGTCTTTAGCGGCGAAAATAGGCATTAGCTTTGGAAATTTACAGCTATGTATGAATGCTGCAATGTTAGTTTTTGTATTGATTTTCAGGAGAAGCTTATTAGGATTTGGTACTATTTTTAATATGGTGCTGGTTGGATATTATGCAGATTTTTTTGACTGGCTTTGGGGCAGGTGGATTCCTGGGCGTGCATTTACAGAGCCTGTCAGTAGGTGGTGTATTTTTTTTGTGGCACTTGCCTGCTTTATCGTTAGTGTGGCAATTTATATCAATTCAGATCTGGGGGTGGCTCCTTATGATGCTTTGCCGATTATCATTACGGAAAAGCTGACGAATCGGTTTCCAAAATTTCCGGGATTTTTGATTCGCATTTTCTGGGATGGCATGGCGATTTTGATTGGGATTTTAGCAGGGGGGATTCCGATTATCGGAATTGTTTTAATGGCATTATTTTTAGGACCTGTGATTTCCTATGTGGGGAAGTGGTTTGAAAAAATTTCGATTTTTGATTATGACGCAAAGAAATCATCACAACATAGATAATAGAACTTATTTTTGAAATTTCGGATGGCTGCAGGAGATATTTTACTGTCGGGAAATTCATCCGATTTAAAAATAACAGGAAAATCAGGAGGAGAGATTATGTTATATGGAGCATTGGAAGCGGGAGGAACGAAAATGGTCTGTGCGGTCGGAAATGAAAACGGAGAAATTTTAAAACAGATTTCCGTTCCGACTACGACACCGGCAGAGACGATGCCGAAGGTTTTGGCGTTTTTTAAGGAGGAACCGATAGAGGCAATCGGAGTGGCATGCTTCGGACCGATTGATCTGAGAAAGACATCGTCCACCTATGGGTATATTACTTCTACACCGAAGCTGGCATGGAAAAACTATAATATCGTCGGTGCGGTGAAAGAGGCTTTAAAAGTACCTGTAGGCTTTGATACGGATGTGAATGGCTCCCTTTTAGGGGAAGTGACATGGGGAGCGGCAAAGGGACTTTCTGATGTAATTTATATCACGATAGGCACGGGAATCGGCGGTGGCGTGATGTCCGGTGGAAGGCTTTTACATGGGATGCTGCATGCGGAGCTTGGGCATATGCTTTTGGAAAAAGAACCGGAGGATGCTTACGCGGGAAAATGTCCATATCATAAGACGTGCTTTGAGGGACTGGCAGCAGGACCGGCAATCGAAGCGCGCTACGGGAAAAGCGGAAAGGAGCTTGCGGGAGAGAAAGAGGTGTGGGAGTTGGAAAGCCGTTATATTGCAAAGGCACTTATGAATCTGATTCTTACTCTGAGCCCGAAGCGCATTATCCTGGGTGGAGGTGTTATGCATCAGGAGCAGCTTTTTCCGCTTATTCGCAGAAAAGTGACAGAATACTTAAATGGATATCTGGAAACAGAGGAGTTAAAGGATATGGACCATTATATCGTGCCCGCCAGCTTAAAGGATGACCAGGGGATTATGGGAGCGATAAAGCTTGCGATGGATAGTTTGGATGGAAAAGGAGAATAGTGCTTTGGAGAGAAAATTATTAAAAGAAAACTGGACGCTTACGGTGCTTGGGAAGAATGTTTATGATATTCCGGAGAAGCCGGTGGAGACAAGAGTTCCTTCTACGGTCTATGGGACGCTTTTGGAAAAAGAGATGATTCCGGATCCTTTTTTCAGGGATAATGAGCTTATGGCTCTGCAGCTGATGGAAAATGATTTTGTTTATGAAACCAAATTTGTGGTTGGCGAAGGGGAGAGAGCATGTGACCGTTTCTTTCTCCGGTTCGATGGAATCGATACGATTGCGGAGATTTTTTTCGATGGGAAAAGGATTGGATTCGCAAATAACATGAACCGTGTGTGGGAGTATGACATTACAGAAGCTGTAAAAAACGGGACAGAAGATACCGTTTACTCTTTGAAGGTGGTTTTACATTCCCCTACGAAATATATTGCCGGGAAAAATGAAAAATGTCCGGTAGGCGGCTCGGATGAGGCGATGCCTGGATTCCCTCATATCCGGAAAGCAGCGTGTATGTATGGCTGGGACTGGGGACCGAGACTGCCTGATGCCGGACTTTTTCGGGAGGTTTCTGTCGTGGCGGTGAAAACTGCACGTCTTTCCCAGGTTTCCATCAGGCAGAAGCATGAGGTCATCGGGAAAAATGTGCATGGAAATG
>JAFVAA010000047.1 GCA_017476305.1 Lachnospiraceae bacterium | reverse complement strand
TATTTGAAATATCTTCTATGACAAATTTCCCACCATTTTTCGGATACATCAACTCATTGATTTCATCTTCTCTGAGCAAATGTCCATAACTCTCTCCGGCCAAATATTTCTAAAATTCTAATGCTTCTAAGCTAATGTCTGTACGGTCTTCAAAATAATCTACAAACTGCGGAATCCCGTCAACCACTCTGGTATCCATAAAGGAATCAAACTTCTCTAAATCAATCTTTTCCTCAAAAAAATCTCTCCAAAAATCCTTTCTGCTTGCAAACCACAGATTATCCTGTCCTTCATATTTCTTTAGATATTCCATCGCCTTCTCATACTGACTGCTGTCTTTTAGCGGTATCTTCCATTCAAACCCGGATTCTCCTGATTTCTTACAGTAAATCCCATCCTCATCATAAAATGTAAAATAAACCGTATCTTCCTTGTCCTTGTCATTGGAGGGATAAACCGCCTGTGTGTAAGTAAGAAGAAGCATATCCGGCTCCTGTTCAAAAATTTCCAAAGAGTCCCCTTTTTCTTCCTTTGGTACTTCCGAAAGCATCTCCTCTAAAAGACTGTTTTCCCCGTTTTCTTCCGTGCCTTTAACTATATAATTCGTTCTATTTTCCGAAGCTCTGTCCGTCTTTCCCTCATTTTCCTCTAATTTCTTCTGAGCGGCATCCACTCTCCGAAGCAGCCGTTCCCACTCTTTCTGTGTATAGAAAGATGCCCCTGTCTGTATGCTCGGTCCATCATTTCCGTTTTTTATCTTTTCCTCTACATCTTCCGCAAAGCTGCGGACGAACTGTGAAAAAGTTTCCCTTAGATTTTTCTGATCGTTCTGATACCAATTTCTATAATATTGATGCGTTTCCTTTGAAAGTGCTCCTACTAAACTCATGCCCATACCTCCAATCTTTTTTCATTCAAAAATATAATTTTTCTCATATTGTTCTATCATTTCAAAATATTTGTCATGCTTTTCTTTGTCTTTTATCTGCTCTTGCAATTCTTTCGAATTTTCATGGATTCTATCCATCATGGAAAACAATCCTTCCTGCTTTTCCTTTTCAAATTCTTCCAATATACGCTTTACTATTTCATCATAATCAGTTAACTGATTCCCTCTTTGAAAGTAAGTAATCTGTTCTCTCCCAAACCAATAATCGAAATTTATTTTTCCGTCATCTTCAAGCTTTTTTCTGACTTTAGAAATGCCAAACCATATCTACAAAATTCATTTTTTCAATAAATACCAGAATACGCATGGTATATTTTCTCTAAAACCAGATCATCTACAAGTTTATTATATTCCGGATTAAATTTCCGCAAAGCCCTCTCTGCAAAACCATCTGCTTCAAAAAAATCTTTCAGGGATTTCTGCATAGACTTATCATGGACATCGGCATACTTTCCAAACAAGAGAAGAAACATCGGATACAAATCATGTAGATATTGCCCACTCGTTAGATGTCCTTGTTTATACAACTGTGTAGACTGGTAATAACCTCGCTTTGCCACACCAATATCCACAGCAGCCCTATATAATTCAGGATCATTCCACATGAGCCAGCTTACATCTCCATCAACATCTTTTGGAGCGATCCCACTCGCTAATTGTTTTGCAATATCCTGCATAAATATCTTCTTCCCGTTTTCTTCATAATAAGCCCTCATTGCCCCTGTGATAACACCACCCTCTACCCGGTATTTATACATCCCATCCTCTGAATACAGGGATGTGCTCCACTCGAACAGTGGCTTTGCTTTTGCAAATAGCATAGCCTTTTCAGCGTTCAAATAATTATACGCTATAGTCTGTGTTTCATCCAATTCCATCTGCCCCGTACTGACCGCTTTTTCAAGCAGCTCTAATCTTGAAATACGCTCACCCTGATAATACAGATACCCTCCTAGAATCTTCTTATAATAGCGTTCTGGAAGAATCCTCTCCGTCCCGGTTTCAGAGGCTTCTTTCGTTTCTACTCCTTTCTCCGCAATAAGCGTCCCATTTTTATCATAACCAGAGTAGATAACTTCTTCCCGGACATGTTCATACTGATCCTTTTGTACATCACTCTTTTCTTCAACAACCTTGTCCGCACTTACTCCCTGAAAAACCCTATATCCATCTTGAAAAACACCTGTCACAAAATTCACTACATCCATGTTTTGACCCTCCAAATGATAATTTACCAATATAATTGTTCTCCTACTATATCGGCTTCACATATTTTTTTCTGACTTCTTTGGCAAGAATGACAAATTTCTGGCAGAAATAACAAT
>JAFVAA010000586.1 GCA_017476305.1 Lachnospiraceae bacterium | reverse complement strand
TATGAGGAAATAGAAAATCAGATATTAGACATCCTGCAAAGTACCATTGAAGACTTCGAACTAAAGCTGGAATCCTTTGATTCCGGCCAGGTGGAGATTATCTCCAGCACCGTACAGCGTTTAGAAGCGACTCTGGCTGCCCTGGAAAAGAAGGAACTGAATCTCTGGGAAAAATACAGTGAAGAAAACATGCCAAAGGAGATTTTTGAACAGCTGATAGAAAAAGTAAATCGTGAGAAAAAGCAGACAAAAGAGGCTCTGGATAAAGCCAGATATCAGCCGGTGCCAAATAAAGCTTATTATGAGGAGAAAATCATCACTTTTCAGAATGCCCTAACTGCCATGAAAAATGGCGAAATCCTTCCGGAAGAAAAAAATGCACTGCTTAAGGAATGCATTGAACGCATTGTGTACAAAAGGGAAAAAGCAGAACGTCTAAAAGCGTCTGATACACCGGAAAAACTGCCGGTAGGCGGGGGATGGACAAAGCCTAAGATACATTTGGAGGTGCATTTGAATTTTTAAAAACTTTTTAAGAAAAAACCTACCCAATTTGGGTAGGTTTTAACCATATGTGCAATATGGATAGAATGCGTCTATCGTTCGGATGCCAAAGCAAAACACTATCTTTGCTATTTCATTATTCCCCATCAAAACATTGATATCAAACAAAAAATAATTTTCTTATTTTTACTTTTTGTCTTGACAGTTTGAGCTTTTACGTATAATATAAATGTGTAATTACACATGATTATCTTGTCCGAGGCGAAAAGTTCTCCCACTATAAGGGATGTAACAATGCCTCGGATTTTTTTACGAAAGGAGCTTGTATGAAAAAAACATTAACTAATGCTGATAAACACCATATTCGCACTGCAGTTCTGGTAGATGGTGGTTTTTATCGTAAACGAGCCAAAAAAATATATGGCGAAAAATCGCCTGAAGATCGCGCCGAAGAATTAAATGATTATTGTTATAATCATTTACACGATAAATATGAACACCGGTATTTGTATCGAATATTTTATTATGATTGTCCTCCAAGTGATAAAAATATTTACCAACCATTAACACAGAAAACAGAATCTTTAGGCAAAACGGCAGAATATAGATGGATGCAGTCTTTCCTTAAAGAGTTAAAGCATCACCGTAAATTCGCCCTAAGATTAGGACGCTTATCAGAAAGCCATTTGAATTATCACTTATCGGCTGATGCTACAAAACGGCTCTTAAATGGTACAATTTCAGTACAAGATATAATACAGAGGGATCTTGTTTTAGATATGGAACAGAAAGGCGTAGATATGCGAATCGGCGTAGATATTTCTTCTCTTGCATTTAAAAAACAGGTAGACCAAATTATACTTATTTCCGGAGACAGCGACTTTGTTCCGGCTGCAAAACAGGCTCGCAGAGAAGGAATTGATTTTATACTAGATCCTATGGGGGCTGTTATAAAAGATGATCTTTTTGAACATATCGACGGAATCCGGACTCCAAAATTGAAGCATTTAAATAAAATCTAAAAAAATAGATAGGGGTACATCTATGAAACTCATCCAAAAACCTACCCAATTTGGGTAGGTTTTAACCATATATATCATAGATGTGCATATGAGCTGGCGCATCTCGAAATGGTAGCCACCATCGTTCACCAGCTGACCAGAAACCTCACTCCGGAAGAGATCAAGGCATCCGGCTTTGATAAATACTATGTAGACCATACATTGGCAATCTGGCCACAGGCGGCAGGTGGTGTTCCTTTTACCGCCAATCAGTTCCAGTCCACGGGAGATACCATTGCAGACCTGTATGAAAATCTTGCTGCCGAACAAAAAGCCAGACTCACCTACGACAATATTCTTCGTCTCGTAAAGGATCCAGAGATCGCCGATCCGATCCGCTTCCTCAGAGAACGTGAAATCGTCCACTTCCAGCGTTTC
>JAFVAA010000585.1 GCA_017476305.1 Lachnospiraceae bacterium | reverse complement strand
GTTTCTTCTTCGTCAGCGGGGAAATCTCTATCGGATGATCCATCACAAATGTCGGCTGAATCAGATGCTCCTCCACGAACTCTTCAAAGAACAGGTTCAAAATATCGCCCTTTTTATGCCGATCCTCATACTCTACATGCTTCTCATCTGCAATTTTTTTCGCAGCCTCTGTATCCGGAATCGCATGAAAATCCACACCGGCATACTTCTTTACCGCATCCACCATCGTAATCCGCTCAAACGGCTTTCCGAGATCCATCTCCGTTCCCTGGTAGGTAATCGTCGTGGTCCCCAGCACCTCTTTCGCAATATAGCGGAACATATCCTCCGTCAGATCCATCATCCCGTGATAATCCGTATACGCCTGATAAAGCTCCATCAGCGTAAACTCCGGATTGTGTCTCGTATCCAGTCCCTCGTTACGAAATACACGCCCGATTTCAAACACGCGCTCCAGACCGCCCACGATCAGTCTCTTTAAATACAGCTCCAAAGAGATTCGAAGCTTCAAATCCTCATCCAGTGCATTAAAATGCGTCTCAAACGGACGCGCAGCCGCACCACCGGCATTGGACACTAACATCGGGGTTTCCACCTCTAAAAATCCTCTTTCCCCTAAAAACCTCCGAATCGTACTGATAATCTTCGAACGTTTGATAAAAGTATCCTTTACCTCCTCATTCATGATGAGGTCTACATATCTCTGACGGTAACGGGTATCCGTATCCGTAAGCCCGTGATACTTCTCCGGCAGAATCTGCAGGCTCTTTGATAAAAGCGTCACCTCAGATGCGTGGACAGAAATCTCTCCCGTCTTTGTTTTAAAAACCTTCCCCCGGATTCCTAAAATATCACCGGCATCGTATTTTTTGAAATCTGCATAGCTTTCTTCCCCGATATCATCTCTTGCCACATAAGCCTGAATCTTTCCCTGTATATCCTGCACGTTGCAGAAAGAAGCCTTTCCCATCACACGCTTGAACATCATACGGCCTGCAATCGTAACCTCTTTCCCTTCCATGTCATCAAAGTTCTCCTTAATCTCCATGGAATGATGTGTCACATCATATTTCGTGATCACAAACGGATCCTTTCCAGCCTCCTGTAAATTCTTTAACTTTTCCCGTCTCACCTTTAAAAGCTCATTTGTATCCTGATTTTGTGGTTGATTTTTTCCTGCCACGTCTCCATTCTCCCTTCTTTTCTTCACTCTTTCCTTAAGAACTGTAACAAATTAAGACTATTTTATGACTGTCCCTTATTTTCTGATTTCTAAAATTTTATAGTTCACCATAGCACCTGTCGGTGTCTCCACCTCAACCGTCTCCCCGGCTTTAGCACCGATCAGTGCCTGCCCTACTGGTGATTCATTGGAAATCTTTCCGGAAAGTACATCAGCCTCCGTCGAGCCTACGATTTTATACTCCAGTTCCTCCTCGAACTCTATATCTAAAAGCTTAACGGTACAACCGATATGAACCGCATCCTTATCCCCCTCATCTGTCGCCACGATTACCGCATTTTTTAAGATTTTTTCCACTTCCTCGATACGGTGCTCATTATCCCTCTGCTCATCCTTTGCGGCATCATACTCCGCATTCTCGGATAAATCTCCCTGCTCTCTGGCTTCCTTGATCTTTGCTGCAATCTCTTTACGTTTATTGACCTTTAAATCCTGTAATTCCTCTTCGAGTTTTCTGTACCCTTCCTCCGTCAACATATTCTTCTTTGCTTCTGCCATAATTACCTCCATCTGTACACGATCATCTCTTTTCATCAAAACCGTTCCACGACAGGCAGCCGCGTGTACTCAGGATACCTGCCCTGCAATCGAAACGCATCCGGCAAAGCCGGAAACATACATGATACCACTTTGCATAAAAGAAATGCGGTTCTTGCCGATATCAGCACAAAAACCGCATAGCAAATCATCATATTATTATAGACTATCTTCTAGTCCACGTCAAGCCTTTCCGATACCAGCTTTTCCACATCATCACGCGACATCTCCAGACTTACCTCCAGCTCTCCATACAGACCATCCTCAGCCATCTTTAAATACCTCTCGTCCAAAGATGCCATCTTTTTTCCCGCCTCCAGACGCCGTTTTTTTCTGTGATAGATCAATTTGATCAGGCGGATAAATTCCGTAAAATCGCAGGTGCGGAGCGAGTCCTTATAAAACTCCTCCCGCTTTCTCTCATCCTGTATCTTTAACTCCTCGATAAACGGAATCGTCTCGATCAGTTCTCCCGCTTCCCCTTTCGAATAAACGCCCCGCATCACAATCTTACAGTTGTCCACAGGAGTAAAAATCGTACCGCCCTCCGAATATCTCTGCTTCAATGTGTAGTACAGCTTTCCTTCCTTTACGCCCGTCATCTCCATCGGTCCCACATCCTTCACTTCACAAACACCGCTGCTTCCGTATACAATATAATCACCCTTCTCAAACATGATATCACCTCTTTCCAAACCTTTGCCTACGTAGTTCTCCTTTTTTTCATTTTGACAGATCTTCTTTTCACATTTCAAAACCATTCACACGTTACAGCGATAACATTTTTTCTAGTTTTTCCTCTGAACAACTATATCCAAAATATATTATAACGCAATTTTTCTTTTTTTGTAAGACTAAATTTTAAAAATTTTGTGAATTTTCTTAAGTCTGAATAATGCTAATGTATGGCAGGGTTTTTCTGGGAATTTTTAAGAATATTCTTTAGAATAGTTAAAAATACTTACTTTTTCCGTAAATTTAAGTATAATATAGTATGTCTGATAAAAAATTTGTAAAGACATCAAATCATTATAGTAAAAAAGGCAGGAGCAAACGACATGAGCGAAACCGGGAAAATGTATCTACACTATTTTACAGATGATAAAAATTTTCCTTTTTATGTTCATTATGGTTATCACGATGACACATTGGAAATGCATACACACGAGGATTACGTAGAACTTGTCATTGTCTTGGACGGTACAGCACTTCATAAAGTAAACAGCGAGACCTATTTCGTAAAAAAGGGGGATGTTTTTGTCATCGATCAGGGTGTTTCACATGGATACCACGACACAAATAAACTGCGTATCTGCAATGTCATGTTCCACCCGGATCTTCTTTTAGAACAGAAGCATGATTTAGGACAGCTCCCAGGTTTTCATGCCCTCTTCGTACTGGAGCCTTACTTGAGCGGAAAAGAAGACTTTAAAAGCAGGCTCTCCCTGAATCTGACGAATTTCGAACAGATCCAGTCACTTTTAGACCTGATGGTAAATGAATACCAGTCCGGTCTATGCGGCAAGCGCACCTTGATAGAATCGTATTTTCTCATTTTGGTAACTCTGCTTTCCAGACTCTACAGTCTGCCGGCAGCGCAGGAAATCACCGCACCTACACTGAATATCGCCAAGTCCGTTTCCTATATGGAATCGCATTTTACGGAAAGTCTGTCTATCGATGAGATCGCAGAGGTTTCCAATCTTTCCTCACGCCATTTTTCCAGACTGTTTACCGCTACTTACCATCTCACGCCCGGAAATTACCTTTTGTCGCTGCGGATGCAGTACGCTGCCTCCCTGATCCGGCATTCCAGGGAAAGCATCTCAGAAATCGCCTTTTCCTCCGGGTTCAATGACAGCAATTACTTTTCCAGGCAATTCCATAAATATTTCGGAATGACGCCCAGGGAGTACCGAAACCGCCTCTGATCCCGGCAAAGAAAATTTTTATCCGGTAATCTCCAAAAGAAAAATTTGTACTTTTTTTCCTTTTTTGCTATACTGTATAAAGTTTGCTGTTTCCAAACATATGATTTTCTACAGCAAAGGAAAGGAGTATTTACATGAGTAGTACAAACATTGGATTATTAGTCGTTATCATTGCCTATCTGGCTATGATGGTCGTCATCGGTATCGTTTATTCCAAAAAGACCAGGGATGTCAGCGACTTCTATTTAGGCGGCAGAAAGCTCGGTCCGCTTGTCACGGCTATGAGCGCAGAAGCCTCTGATATGAGCAGCTGGCTTCTCATGGGGCTGCCGGGACTCGCTTACATAACCGGTATCGCAGATCCTGGCTGGACTGCCATCGGACTTGCCGTAGGGACCTATTTAAACTGGCTTTTTATCGCCAAGCGCCTTCGCAAATACAGTGCCAAGATCGGTGCTATCACCATTCCGGAATTTTTCGCGAAGCGCTTTCACGATAAAAGCCGTGCGCTTTTAGGAATTTCCGCCATTATCATCGTCATCTTTTTCGTTCCTTATACTGCTTCCGGCTTTTCTGCCTGTGGCAAGCTTTTCGGGACCTTATTTGACATGCCTTATGTTCCGGCAATGATCATGAGTGCCGTCATCATCGTGGCATATACTGCACTCGGAGGATTTTTGGCAGCCAGCACGACAGACCTGATTCAGAGTATTGTCATGACGATCGCACTTGTCATCGTAGTTTTTTATGGTGTCTCTCTCGCCGGAGGGATGGATGCGGTGATGGAAAACGCAAAGGCACTTTCCGGATATTTAAGCCTGAGAAAAAGCCACAATCCGGCCGATAACTCTTCCACTCCTTATACCCTTTTGACGATATGCTCCACTGCCGCATGGGGACTTGGTTATTTTGGGATGCCGCATATCCTTTTAAGGTTCATGGGTACACAGGACGAAGAAAAACTGACACTTTCCAGGCGCATTGCCACCACCTGGGTGGTCCTTTCGATGGGTATTGCCATTCTGATCGGAATCATCGGATACAGCGTTTCCTTGAACGGACATACAGAGGTATTCACCGATACGGTACATTCTGAAACCATTATTTTACGTATCGCAAAGCTCCTCAGCAGCCATGGAGTGATTGCCATCATTTTGGCAGGACTTATCCTTGCCGGAATTTTAGCCTGCACCATGTCTACCGCAGATTCCCAGCTTTTAGCCGCTGCATCAAGCGTTTCGGAAAACCTGGTGCGTGACGTCTTTGGAATCAGGCTTTCGAAAACTGCTTCCATGATCGTCGCCAGATTAACCGTAGTCATCATCTCCATCGTAGCGGTTATCATAGCATTCGACCAGAACAGTTCTGTGTTCAACATCGTTTCCTTCGCATGGGCAGGCTTTGGCGCCTCCTTTGGTCCGGTCATGCTCTTTGCACTCTTTTGGAAGCGCACGAACCGCTTTGGTGCATTAGCCGGCATGATCGTCGGCGGC
>JAFVAA010000584.1 GCA_017476305.1 Lachnospiraceae bacterium | reverse complement strand
TGCCGTTTTCTACTATAATGGAGCGATGGATACTTTGAAACAGTTCATTGACGGGGGCGTGATCCATATTCCTTCCGGACAGCGGGAATATGGACAGACCGGAATTTCGGGATGGACCACGGAGCAGGCGATGAAACGGATGCGGAACATTTTGAAAGCCTGCTATGGAAATGGAGAGAGCTTAGATATCGCACTTTGTGCGAATGATTCGACTGCATTGGGCGTCACACAGGCGATTGCGGCTGCTTATACGGGAAAGAGAAAGCCGCTCATCACAGGACAGGACGGAGATGAGGAGAATCTGAAGAACATCATCGACGGAAAGCAGGCAATGACCGTATATAAATCCCTGAAAAATGAGGTGAAGGTCACTCTGGAGCTGGGAAAGAAGCTGATTTCCGGTGAGGAGCCGGGAGCGGATTTCTGCGATGTCGTAAAGGGGCAGTGTGAGGTCAAATATGACACGGAAAGCTATGAAAATGGAGTGTTTAAGGTGCCTTCCTATTTACTGATCCCGGAGGTGGTGACACGGGAAAATTATAAAGAGGTTTTAGTGGATACGGGAGAGTATACGATAGAGGACAGCGGGTATTTAAAGGTGGCGGAATGATCTTTCTGCCACCTTTTGCTTCTTTTTTCCTGCCTGGCGCTTTTGACTATTTGATGTTCTGGAAGAAAAGCTTCTTTAAAATCTCCCTATAGTAGCCATAATCTCTTTCTTTCGCGTTTTCTCCCGCCAAAACCGGAAACTGATAAAGCAGGGTGTCGTTTTGATAATACTTTTCGTAACCTATGATATCTCCCTTCCGGATGGGGGCGGCCAGGTGCGAAGGAAGCTCTGTGGCGTGTGTGACGGTATCCCCTTTGGAAAGGGTGAAGGCGAGCTTTTCCGGAAGCCTGCAGGTGATGGAAAGTGTGGTCTTTCCACTTCCATAGATGGAAATTTTTTCCGGAAGGGGAATGGGTGAGATGGTGCATGTTCTAAAATTTTGAAAACCATAATCCATCAGCTTTCTGGTATCGGACCATTTATAGGTTTTATGTGGTGGAAAGCCGGAGGCCAATACAGCCGAAATGAGAGTAGTTCCCTTTCTTTTTGCCGCACCACAGAAGCAGTACCCTGCTTTTCCGGTATAGCCCGTTTTGATGCCGATAGCACCTTTGTAGCCGGATAGAAAAAGATTGTGACTGTTCGCGTGGCAGCTTTTTTTGCCGGAGCAGTCCGTAAATGCATGGAAAGGTGTTTTTATGATTTTTAAGAACTCCCTGTTCTTTATGGCATAGGCTGCAATCTTGCAGAGTTCTTCAGCTGTGGTATAGTGCTCCCTGGCATCAAGTCCGTTCGGGGTGACAAAGTGCGTGTCCTTTAAGCCTAAAAAAGCAGCTTTTTCGTTCATGAGCTTTGCAAAGCCCTCTACAGAACCGCCGATATGCTCTGCAATTGCCACAGCGGTATCGTTATGGGATTCTAACATCAGGGAATATAAAAGGTCTTTTAGGTAAAAGGTGTCGCCTTTTCCGGCATTTAGCTGTACATCCGGCATGGAGGCGGCATAGGAAGAAAATGTGACCTTATCGGAGAGTTTTCCTTTTTCCAGTGCCAGAATACAGGTCATGATTTTGGTGGTGCTTGCCATCGGAAGCCGCTCATTCTCATTTTTTCCAAAGAGGGAACGCACTGTGGATGCGTCGTAGAGACAGTATGCCTTTGCGTACATCTGTTTTGGCGGCTCGGCTTCGTTCTCTATGGAAAAATCGGTTCCGGTATAGGTGGTTTTCTTTTTGAAGTTTTTTTCCGTCTGCGTGAAAAAGGGAGGAACCTTTTTAAGATCCTTCCGGAATCCGGAGTATAGTGGCAGAGAACATAGCAGCAGGAAAAAAAGCACAGGAAGATACAGGATAATTTTTTTCATCATTCTCTCCGAATAAAATAGACATTTGTATATAACTATGATAAAAGGCGTTTTGCTATGCAGGAAAATGATTGTAAAAAGAATTTAGGGTGGAAATTTGGTGGAGGCTGTGGTAAACTATAAGGGGATTATTATCTGTAAGGGGAAAGACGGATGTTACGATTCAAAACTGTTTTTGTCAGCAGATGGCAGCAGTTGGTTAGAGAACAGGCAATGGAAGGAGAAAAAGAATGTTAAGAAACCAGGGGATTATTGTAAAGCTGTTGAGCATTTTTTTGCCAATGGCGATTTTAGTAGTGGCTTTGATGATCTATTCCGGAGTGGAGCAGAATGCGACATTGGATGAAGCGAAGCTCGTGTATGATGATGAGATAGGAAAGACTACAGCGACGCTCATTACCATTGACAGGGACTATTATCAGGCGCAGTATGCAAATGAAAATGTTTTCAACAATTGGGATAAGGCAGGGGAGGAAGAAACGGTTTCCGATGGAAAAAAAGATTACGAGGAAAATTTGCAGCAGGTAAAGGATGGGGTGGCAGAGCTTCATACGGAGCTTTCGAAAAATACGTATCTCTATAAGACCTACCGGGCAAAGGATCAGGAGTCTTCTATCGAGGAACTTTTGAAGCAGTTTGAATCCGAGGTGGCAGAGTATGAGGCTGCATATGATCCAAACACGAATACAGGGGATGATGATAAGAAATTCGAGCTGTTTGACGCATCGAGAAATCATCTGAACAAGATGCAGGATATTATGGGCGAGTATACGACTTATATGGAGAAAAAGTTAAAAAGCGATGTGCACCATTCTATTTTAGTATCTTCTGCCATCATTTTGATCATATCTGTTTTTTGCCTGGTAAATGCGATCGTTACGATCATCTATATCAGAAAGAGCATGAAGCAGGTCGAGAGCGATCTGACTATTTTAGCAGGACATAACCTGGCGCATAAGCCGACAGTTTCGGGAAATAAGGATGAGTTTGGCGTGCTTTCGAGATCCTCCGGTACCCTGCAGGAAAATTTACATGAGATCGTATCTACGATTTCTGCGTATTCGGATAATGTGGCAGAGGTCGGCAGGGCGATTGCGGAGATGGCAGCGACCTCTGATGAGCAGATGGAGAATATCACACAGGCAGTTGGAGATATGGCGACGACAGCGACTCAGCAGGCTGAGGATCTGACAGACCTGGCGATGAATATGACACATATGAAGGAACTGATGGATCAGAATGAAAGGGCTTC
>JAFVAA010000583.1 GCA_017476305.1 Lachnospiraceae bacterium | reverse complement strand
CCTCTGCTTTTTTCAGAGCTTCTGCCTTTGGAACCCTTCTGGCAGTCACCAGTCCCTCTGTGATATTCTGAATCGCCGTTTTATTCTGAAACAGTCCATAGTTCTGAAATACAAATGCCGTCCTTCTCCTGACCTGAAGCTTTTCCTTTGGGGATGCAGTATGTAAATCTACCTCTTTTTCTCCGATAATCAGGGTTCCCTCATCCGCACGTTCTAAAAAATTGATACATCTTAAAAGCGTAGTCTTTCCCGAACCGGAAGGTCCCAGAATTACTACCACATCTCCCTTGTCCACCGTAAGTGACACATCCTTTAGCACTTCATTTTTTCCAAAATTCTTTTTCACATGCTTTAACTCTATCATACCACATTCTCTCCTTCTGTGTCAGGTATTATTTTATGCCAGTTCCTTTCGGAACCTTTTCGACCATATCTCGATACGCTTTGCAATCGTCTCTAAAACGAGTGTAAACATCCAGTAGATCAAAGCTGCCGCAGCATACCCTTCTACAAAGCTGTAGGTTCTGCTGCAGGGGATGATCGATGCATTCATCACCTCCATAATCCCTATCGCACTGACTAAAGAAGTCCCCTTGATGATTCCTACCATATTATTGATGAGTCCCGGAATCGCTACCGGAATCACCTGTGGAATAATGATTCTGCGAAGCGTCTGCAGCTTCGTCATTCCGACAGAATATCCTGCCTCAAACTGCACCTTATTTACAGACATAAACGCACCACGGAAGGTCTCGGATATCGAAACCACGGAAAACAAAGAAAGTGCCACATACCCCACCACAATATTATCCACATCCCGTACTGCCACCTTTAAATGCAGTGCATTTATGATATCACCAATCAGGGAAGAAAACAAAAGATTGTAAACTAACAGTGCCGCCATCGTCGGAATCCCCTGATAAATCGTGACAAATACTGCCAAAAACTGTGACAGCACGGGAATTTTATAATGCCTGACCACTGCCACCACCAGTCCCACGATAATCCCTACAAAAAGTGCCGTAAAGGCAAGCTTTGCCGTAACAGGAAGATAGCGTATCCCGTATGAGAGGCTGTCTAAAAAATTGTCATATTCAAATCCCATAGCTAACCTGCCACCCCTTCCCTGCCAAATGAATACCGTTTATCAATCCAGTGAAAAAGAATGCGAAACAAGATACTGACGACAATGTAAAGAAACGCCACATAGACATATGCCTCTAACTCATGCCCCATAGCCGTTCCTATCGTCTTCGCCCTTCCTATCAAATCCACCACACCAAGTGTAAACGCAATCGATGTATTTTGAAACATGCCGATCACATCCACGCCGTACCCCGGAATCGCAGTTTTCACCGCCTGTGGAAGTACAATGCGAAGAAAAGTCTGTGCTCCTGTAAGTCCTACCGAATAGCCTGCCTCCGTCTGCTCTGCCGGAACAGATTCAATCGCAGCCCGGAAAAGCTCTCCGAGAAACGCTCCTTCATTCAGGATAAAGGTCATATACACAAAGGTCATCTTATCCCATGAATTGATGTCGATTCCCACTGCCAGAAGAAGCATGGGAAGACCATAATAAATCAACATCATCTGCACCAGCATGGAGGTTCCACGCATAAAGGATATGTATACCGAAAGAATCTGATGGATAACCGGAATCCTCTTTATCCGGATCACTGCGACCACCATCCCGAGCAGACTGCCAAGCACCAGACCATACAGTACAATCCGTATGGATATACCGATATATGGAGTAAGCTGTGGAATTACCTTCCACAGCCTCTCAAAAGAAAATATGTGCTCCATCTGTTCTCACTCCTAATTCGTTCCGGACAACCACTTATCGGCAATCTCGTCAATCGTTCCCTTTGCCTTCAGCTCCTTTAGGGCTTTATCAAACGCCTGCTGAAGCTCTGTATCATCCTTATTGAACAGATAAAAACCATGGCTCTCATTGATCGGATCTCCGACCAGCTTTAAAAACTCCTCACCATCTCCGAAATTTTCATTCATCTTTACGATGTCCTTCTGCTCTATAATCGCCGCATCCCACACACCGTTTTTCAGATTCGTCGCTGTCGTTTCATTATTTACCGCCTCGGTAGAGATCAACTCGATTTCCTTGCCCGGATGCTCCTCATTCCATGCGGTAAGAATCGTATAAGTCGCACTGGTAGTACCTCCGGCATTTACCTTTTTCCCTGCCAGATCATCGATTCCCTTGATTTCATCATTGTCCTTAAGTACGGCTATCCTCGTGATGAACTCGGAATAGAACTCCTCGGAAAACAGATATTTTTCCGCACGCTCATCCGTATATTCATATTCATGCGCCGCTACGTCAATTTTATCAGAATCCAGAGATAAAAGAATATTATCAAAGCTCATGGATTCATATGCAAACTCATAATCCTCCAAATATTCATCAATCGCCTTTAAGACATCATAATCATATCCCACTGCATTCCCATCCTCGTCCAGATAGCAGTATGGAACGTAATTGATTCCGCTTCCGATCACCACCTTTTTCACGCCACTGTCAGAGCTGTCTCCATCCTTGCTGCTTGCCGAGCTGCTTCCACATCCGGTCAGCCCTCCAAATCCCACTGCCGCAACTGTCAAAAGTGCTACACCCTTTTTCCATACCTTACCAAACTCTACGTTTTTCATATGCTCTACCTCCCATAACATTTTCTTTTTACGGTATTCATGGTAGCATGCTATGGAATTTTCGTCCAATCTCAAAAAGTTATAACCGGTTATAACTTTTTCTTATAACCGGTTATCTGTTTTCTATACACCTCTCCTCCCCTTCTCCGCACGGGAGATATTATATTCATTAACGAGTATACCTACTGCTTTCGTCCTCCATCCTTCTCCTTTAGCATACTTTCTACCACCTCCATCGTATGCACATTTTTCTCCTTCACGGACAGAGTTACTACTCTGTCCTCATTTACTATATGCTCCTCATACTCCTCTCCATTTTGCCCGGACTCACTTTTCACAGGAATCTCTAT
>JAFVAA010000582.1 GCA_017476305.1 Lachnospiraceae bacterium | reverse complement strand
ACATGAAATATTATTTAGAAAAAGGATATCTGTATGTCTGTGGGGCATGGGACAGAGAAAAGAAAATAGAGCTTTCTTTGTCTATGGAACCGAGACTGATAAAAGCTGATGAAAGAGTAAAGGCAGACGAAGGCAGGGCAGCACTCCTTAGAGGACCTGTGGTATACTGTATGGAGGAATGGGACAATGGAAAGGATTTAGAGAATCTGGTTCTTTCTCCGGAGTATAAAAAAAGGATGGGAAGTCAAAAAATCAATGGAGAGGAAACAGCATTCACAGAGCTTTTGGTTCCGGAAGCAGGTGAAGGTACGGTTACGATAGAGCAGAAGCAGATACCGACCATAAGGATAAAGGGAAAGAGAGGGAAAGCAGAGGATGTAGAGCTTACCTTTATACCGTACTATACCTGGGCGAACCGTGGAGAAAATGAAATGCAGGTGTGGACTGTTTGTTAGGAGGATTTTATGCGAAACATACTTTTGATTGGAAAATTAAATGAATTAGTTAAAGAGATAAATGGATATCTTTCCAGAGTTTTTCACGTACAGCTAAGCTCGGAAAATACAGAGATGGTACGGGGAATGCTAAAGGTTTTAGAGCCGGATCTCGTCATCATTTGTCTGGTGGGGATGTACGATGTACATGATGGAATTTTTCAGATTTTTCAGAATGAGTATTCCTCCGTTCCTGTGCTGACTATCGGTACAGAGGAGGAATGGAAGCATTTTATGCAGTATTATACAGGAAATCAGTTTGAAAATCTGATCCGTCCTGTTTCCAATCAGCAGATCTATGATGCAATCTGTAAAAGGATTGATCCAAATGCTGCAGAGGAAAAAACGGCAGAAGGACCAAAGGAGGAAAAAAAGAAGGTTCTGGTCGTGGATGACAATGGTACGACGCTTCGTAGTATTAAAAATATGCTGGATGCGGTCTATGAGGTAACGATAGTGAATTCCGGTATCAATGCGCTCAAATCCATCGGGAAAAAGCGTCCGGATCTGATTCTTTTAGATTATGAAATGCCGGTCTGTGACGGGAGACAGACATTGGAGATGATTCGTGCAGATGAAGAAATTTCGGATATTCCTGTTATCTTTTTGACCGGTGTGAATGACAGGGAGCATATTGAAGCGGTTTTGGCATTAAAGCCGAAGGGATATCTTTTAAAGCCACCGGTAAAGGAGAGGCTGATTGAGGAAATCAAAAAGGCAATTGGTTCTTAAGGGGTTAGAAAAGGGAACTGCTGCACGAATTTTTTTCGTGCGGCAGTCTTTTTCTTTTCTATGCTTTCTTCGAAATCTATGGAACTGTCTCAAATTAAAACCTGCTATTTTGCAAGCTGAAATGCTTGCTTAAAAGGTATTTCGGCTTGCAAAATGTTGCAGGTTATTTTGAGACAGTTCCTATACGCTCTTTTTATCAAAGGCGATATTTTTAAAGTAGAAGTTCGGAGCTTCTAAGCCTTCCTTTGTGGTTTCCAGGGCTTCACCGAAACGCTGGAAATGCACAATCTCTCTGGCACGCAGGAATTTAAGCGGTGCGCGCACATCCGGATCTTCAATCACACGTAACAAATTATCATATACGGTTCTTGCCTTTTGCTCGGCAGCCAGATTTTCGAAAAGATCTGTGATGGGATCTCCCTTTGACTGAAGTTCGAGAGCAGTAAACGGAACTCCGGCTGCAGCCTGCGGGTAGAGTCCCTTTGTGTGGTCGATATAGTAGGCATCAAAGCCTGCTGTCTTTAAATCTTCTTCATTTAAATCTCTGGTAAGCTGATAGATCATCGCACAGATCATTTCCAGATGATTTAACTCCTCCACACCGATATCCGTGAGAAGTCCTCCGACTCTCTTATCCGGCATGGAATACCTTTGCGCGAGATATCTCGTGCTGGCAGAAAGCTCTCCGTCCGGTCCGCCGTACTGACTGATGATGAGCTTCGCAATATTTGGATTTGTTTTCTTAATTTTTACCGGAAACTGTAATCTTTTTTCGTAGGCAAACATCTATAAGCACGCTCCTTCCCATGGTGCCGGGCCTTCACCCCAGCCATAAATAGTTTCGTCGCATTCTCCCGTAATGGCAGAAGCCTGTGTGACAGGATAGAAATTTCCTGCAAAATCTGCCAAAAGATCCAGACGCTCTTTCATCAGCTTGTGATACATGGCAAGTCCGTTTTGGCAATCCGGATGCGTATCCAGATAAAGCGTCAGGTCGTTCAGCGCAAAGCTGATTTCTGAAAGACGGGACATCATTTCTTCCCTGTTTTTCTGCTCTGTATT
>JAFVAA010000581.1 GCA_017476305.1 Lachnospiraceae bacterium | reverse complement strand
GTACCATTCACGAGAAGATTCGGATATCTGGACGGAAGCACTACAGGCTCTCTCTCCGTCTCATCAAAGTTCGGTGTAAAATCTACCGTGTCTTTATTAATATCTGCCAGCATTTCCACAGTAATTTTAGAAAGTCTCGCCTCTGTATAACGCATGGCTGCTGCCCCGTCACCATCCACAGAACCGAAGTTTCCATGTCCGTCTACTAAAGGATAACGGGTGTTCCACTCCTGTGCCATATTAACAAGAGCTCCATAAATCGAGCTGTCACCATGCGGATGATATTTACCCATCGTATCACCGACAATACGCGCACATTTACGGTGCGGCTTGTCCGGCCCATTATTTAACTCGATCATCGCATAGAGAATCCTTCTCTGCACAGGCTTTAACCCATCCCTGACATCCGGAAGTGCTCTCGCCGCTATGACAGACATCGCATAATCTATGTAAGAAGTTTCCATGGTCTTTTTCAGGTCCACTTCCTGTATTTTATCGAAAATATTTTCGTCCATGTTATCCTCCCTTTCTTCCCATACTAAGAACAAATATATATCATATATTTTAATTTATAAACTCTCTTACACCCTTTAAAAATCTGAGAACATAAGATATTTTCAAAAACCAGCGTGTTCCTACTAAATTTAAATCTGCCTGATAAATAGAAAATATTAAACGGAGTGCACTCTAAGCCCGCCAGTACTTAGCACCTGTATTTTAGGTGCTTATGTACTGCTGCGCTGGCGAAGGTAGCGAGAGCGTGCCGACGGTTAATATTTTCTATTCATCAGGCAGACTCAAAGCATACATAAACACGCGTCATTTTTCCAAAACTATATATCCAGATTTTTCACATACTTCGCATTTTCCTCGATAAACTCACGTCTCGGCTCCACTTTATCCCCCATGAGCGTATTAAACACCAGATCAATCTCTGATTCCGATTCCTCATCTATATTCACGCGAAGTAAAATCCTCTTTTCCGGATCCATCGTCGTATCCCAGAGCTGATCCGCATCCATCTCCCCCAGACCTTTGTAACGCTGGATTTTATTATTTCCATCACGCCCGATTTCAGTCAAAATCTGATCAAGCTCTTTATCATCATACGCATAATACACCTTTTTATTTCGGTCAATCTTATAGAGTGGCGGCTGCGCCAGATAGACATGCCCTTTTCGTATAAGCTCCGGCATGAACCGATATAAAAACGTCAGCATCAGTGTCGCGATATGCGCACCATCCACATCGGCATCTGTCATAATGACAATTTTATAATATCTGAGCTTACTGATATCGAAATCATCCCCGATTCCCGTACCAAATGCAGTAATCATCGCTTTGATTTCCTCATTTGTGAGAATCCTGTCAAGTCTTGCCTTTTCTACATTTAAAATCTTTCCACGCAATGGCAGGATTGCCTGTGTCGCACGGTTTCTCGCCGTCTTCGCACTTCCTCCCGCGGAATCTCCCTCCACGATATAGATTTCACAGTTCTTCGGATCCTTATCACTGCAGTCAGCCAGTTTTCCCGGAAGTGCCGTGCTGTCAAGTGCTGTCTTTCTCCTCGTCAGATCCCTTGCCTTTCTCGCTGCATCTCTGGCTCTCTGTGCTAAAATTGCCTTATCACAGATAATCTTTGCCACAGAAGGATTCTGCTCTAAAAAGTACGTCAGCTTCTCAGATACCACAGACTCTACCGCACCCCTTGCCTCACTGTTTCCGAGCTTCTGCTTTGTCTGTCCCTCAAACTGGGGCTCTGAAATTTTTATGCTAATGATAGCTGCAAGTCCTTCCCTGATATCTTCACCGGTCAGATTTTCATCCTTTTCCTTTAAAAGACCGGACTTCTTCGCATAATCATTGAATGTTTTCGTAAGAGCATTCCTGAAACCGGTCAGATGGGTACCACCCTCCGGTGTCGTGATATTATTCACGAAGCTGTAGGTTCCCTCCTGATAGGAATCATTGTGCTGCATCGCCACTTCGACGTAGACATCCCCGCGCTGCCCTTCACAGTAGATGATTTCGGGATATAAAGGATCCTTATGACGATTCAGGTATTCCACATATTCCTTGATACCGCCTTCATAATGAAATTCCCTGATTTTCGGCTCTTCCAGCCTTTCATCCTTTAAAACGATTTTTAATCCTTTCGTAAGAAATGCCATTTCCCTTAAACGCTGTCTGAGCGTGTCAAAATCAAATACCGTTTCCTCAAAAATTTCTTTATCCGGCAGAAAAACAACTTCCGTTCCTGTATGGTCCGTAGATCCGATTTCCTTTAAAGGATACATTACCTTTCCGCGTTCATAACGCTGCCTGTACATCTTTCCATCCGAATGGACCGTAACCTCCAGCCATTCAGAAAGCGCATTGACGACAGAAGCACCTACCCCGTGCAGACCACCGGATACCTTATAGCCCCCGCCCCCGAATTTTCCACCGGCATGAAGTACCGTAAATACCACCTCTACTGCAGGAAGTCCCGCCTTATGATTGATTCCGATCGGGATTCCACGACCATTATCTATGACACGAATCGAATTATCTTTTCGGATGACCACAGTAATCTTCGAACCATACCCTGCTAAAACTTCATCCACCGAATTATCCACAATCTCATAGACCAAATGATGAAGTCCGCGCACAGATGTACTTCCAATATACATCCCCGGTCTTTTCCGAACGGCTTCCAGACCTTCTAAAATCTGAATCTGGTCAGCTCCATATTCACCATCTACCTCTAAACTTGTCCCTGAAAAATTATTTTCCAATTCCTTGTCCCCGCTCATAAAAAAGAGCTCCTTTCCCCGTAAAATAAACATACTTTTTCTGAAACAGCAGTGTTTATTTATACAGTTCTTTATTTTTGCGAAATTGTTCCCTCGACTACATGAAAAATCCGGTCAAGTGTCAATCTGCTGTCTACAAACTCCTCAATTCCTGTACAGGTAATAATCGTCTGCACATCCTCTAAACTTTCCAAAAGATAGTTCTGCCTGTTCCTGTCCAACTCTGATAACACATCATCTAAAAGAAGAACCGGCGTATCATTTATTTTTTTCTTTACCAGTTCGATCTCGGCTAATTTTAGTGACAGTGCCAAAGTCCGCTGCTGCCCCTGGGAACCATATTTTCTAAGGTCAATCTCCTGATTTAAAAAACATACATCATCCCTGTGTGGTCCCACACCTGTAGAGCTTAGCTTTAAATCTCTTTCCCGAAAGGATCTTAATTTTTTTTCAAACTCATCTGCAGAAACATCCGGCTCATAAAAAAGCACCACTTTTTCCTTTCCACCGGTCAGCTTCTCATTTACCTTTATCACTATTTCACTAAGCTCTTTCACAAATTCCTCTCGCCTTTTGATTACCTTTATTCCGTATTCGATGAGCTTCATATCCCAGATATCTAAGGTTTCTTTTAGGGAAGGCTCGAAGTAGATCTGTTTTAAAAGCTTATTTCTCTGCTCTAAAACTTTATTATACTCGCATAAATCATACAAATACATAGGATCTAACTGACATAATTCCATATTTATGAACTTTCTTCTTTCAGAAGGACCGTTTTTTACAATTCTTAAATCCTCCGGTGAAAAGAAAATGATATTTAAAAGTCCCAAAAGCTCAGCTGATTTTTTAATCGGAATCCCATCAATCGCGATTCCCTTTCCCCTTCCCTTCTTTAAATGCATATCAATCCTGTGCGAAATTTCTCTTTTTTCTAAATACAGTTTAATATGAGCTTCCTCTTTCCCTATCCTTATGAGCTCCCTGTCTTTACAGCCTTTGTGGGATTTCGTCGTACCACAGACAAAAAGTGCCTCTAAAATATTCGTTTTCCCCTGTGCATTATCTCCATAGAGAATATTTGTTTTATTATGAAAATGAACCTCTGCAGATTCATAATTTCGAAAATTACTTATTTCAAGAGAATCTATATGCATAAATCATTCTCCAATCACTGTAACTTCAGTTCCCTGAAATTCCACCACATCCTGTGGATAAATTTTTTTTCCCCGTCTGGTTTCTACTTCTCCATTTACCTTCACCTTCCCCTCGGTAATTACCATTTTTGCCTCCACACCGGAGGATACAAGGTCAGCGAGCTTTAAAAGCTGTCCCAGCTTGATAAAATCATCCCGAATTTCTATCGCTTTCATACTATCACTCTTTCTTTTTTATTATTTTACCCACTTACGCTCAGATTTGCCTTTTCCCGCTAAAACAATGGAAACATCCTCATTTTCTGAAAAAATTCAGAAAATAAATTTCTATAGCAAACGACAAAAGTATTTTTACTTTTTGACAGCTCCTTAAGACTTGAAATTTACCGGTAAGATCAGATAAATATAGCTCTCATCCTCATTTTTAATAAAGCATTGTGCCTTTGGATTGATCATGTAAATCGTGATTTCCTCGTCATCGATCACACGAAGCGCATCCATCAAAAATCTTGGATTAAATCCAATCAAAATATCATTTCCTTCCTTTGTCACATTAACCTTCTCATCCATAGAACCAGTCGCCGAATGAATGGAAAATCCCATGCTGTCATCCTTGATATCAATGATTACCGGCTTTTTCTCTGACTCTTTGATCAGTGTAGTTGTCCTGTCAATGCATTCTAACATTTCTGTTCTGTTTACTGTCAGCTTTGTCTCATAATCACTTGACAACATTTTGTCAATCTTATAGTAATCCCCCTCAATCAATCTGGATAGAAAAATTGTCTGATCAAATTCGAACAGCGCATGCTTTTCTGTAAAATAAATCGTTACATTGTCTTCTATACCACCATTTAAAATTTTACTGATCTCAATTAAAGTCTTTCCAGGAATAATTACGCTGTTATCCTCATAAGAATTTTTTAGCCGGACCTTTCGAATGGAAATACGATGACCATCTAAGGAAACGACCTTTAGCATATCTTCCTTTATCTCAAAAAGCTCTCCTGTCATAATCTTTGTATTCTCATTATCTGAACTAGAAAAAACAGTCTGTCTGATGATCTCCTTTAAAGTAAACTGTGAAATCACGATACTGTCATTTTTAACAATAGCAGGTAAAAATGGAAATTCCTCTGGTGACTTGGCTGAAATATTAAATTTCGATTTTCCATCACTGATATTAATAACATAATTGCCGTCTACATTCATTTTTATCTCATCTAATTTTAATTTCCTTATAATTTCAAATAGTAATTTTGCATTAACTGCTACGGATCCTTCTTCCTTTATATCACCCTCAATAATTGTTTCAATTCCGATTTCCAGATCATTTGAAACCAGCTTAATAACTCCTTCCTTTGCCTCTATGACCATACACTCTAATATCGCCATTGTAGATTTTCCGGGAATTGCTTTTAAAGCAATATTTATTCCGTCTAATAATTTCTGCGTATTACAGATGATGTTCATAACTGCCTCCCATTCTTCCACCTTAATGTATCTTTGTCAAAGCTCTTTATAAATATATAATACTTAATTTTATTCTTAGCTATCTTATTATAGCCTGTTATCATGTTCATAATATAAAGTTGTCTTTTATTATCTGCTTTTTTCTTTCTGATAAGTTGTTTAAATTTTAAAAAATCATGTGAAAAAAGTAAAAATTATTCACTCTTCAAAAAAACAGGATATTTCTTTGTATCTTCTTTTTCAACGATATATGTTCATTTGTGAAAAAGAAATTCACAAAATGAACATACGGTTTACTCCGGATCGATTTTTTTCTTTAGAACATCGATATTTGTAATCGTTTCGGGATCGTTGTTTTTTAACTGGCCTTCAATGGTATCTACACTGTGAAGTACAGTGGAGTGATCCCTGTTTCCTATTTTATTACCTATTTCCACTAAGGAGTTTCCTGTCAGGCTCCGGCATAAGTACATGCAGATATGTCTGGCGTAAACAATATCTCCCTTTCTGGATTTTGATAAAATGTCATTGATTGGAATATTAAAGTGGTCTGCTACCATTTCCAATATGTAATCAATCGTGATCTGCCTTTTTAAGTTTGGATTAATTTTATCTGCCAACGCCTCTTTTGCCAGATCCATGGTCACTTCCTTTCCACAGAGCTTTGCAAAGGAGATTACTTTATTGATGGCTCCCTGCAGTTCACGTATGTTTGAAACAATATTATCTGCAATATAGTCTAAAATAGAATCTTCTATATAAATGTGTTCATTTTCCACTTTTGAACGCAAAATAGCCATACGTGTTTCGTAGGTCGGCGGCTTCACATCTACCGTGATTCCCATTTCGAAACGGGAACGGTAGCGTTCATCCAGTGTCGTCATAGTAGACGGATGCTTATCGGATGATATGATGACCTGCTTTTTATTGTCGGTCAAGTCACTAAAGGTAAAGAAAAACTCCTGCTGCGTGGAATCCTTTCCTATGATGAACTGGATATCATCGATCAAAAGGACGTCTACATTTTCCCTGTATTTTTTACGAAATTCCTTTAAAGGCTCCGTACTTCCCTTCTTTGAACCACGAAGTGCCTCCACGATTTCATTGGTAAAGGTCTCGCTCGTCACATAAACCACTCTTTTTTGCGAATCATGGTCCAAAATATGATTTGCAATGGCATGCATCAGATGTGTTTTTCCAAGTCCTGCACCACCGTAGATAAAAAGAGGGTTATAGCTTCCTCCCGGCTCCTCTGCTACCTTTAAGGAAGCAGCCTGGGCAAAGTTATTATTATCTCCGACAATAAATGTATCAAAGGTATAATTCGGATTGATGGAGGAATACATTTTTTGCTTGGAACTGTTTTTTTCATTTTTATCTGTGTCTGCTTTTTGAAGCTCAGATTTTTCTATAAAGGTAATTGTAAAGTGTACCTTAGTGATTTCTTCAATCGAAACAGATAAAAAGGTAGAGTATTTTTCTTCTATAAAAGATTTACTTCCACCGATTTCAGAATCGTCGATTAAAATCGTAATCTTTTTTTCTTTCGTATCGACGGAGTGAATATTCAATCTTTTTATGAAGGTACGGAAAATGGGATCGGATATGGTAAAGGTAGTACGCATATATTCCAGGATATCATCCCTGCTCTCCAG